>CAYPZY010000113.1:0-8420 GCA_964415155.1 uncultured Bdellovibrionales bacterium | reverse complement strand
ACATCTTCTACTAACAATGCGTGCTCCACGTTCTCGATGCCTTTTAGCTGCGTTTTTAACTCTTTAAAGTACTCTTTTATAAGCTCGAAAACTTCTTGCTGTTTGTTAGCAGTTTGATGGTCAAGACCTGGAATAGAGCGTTTCTTTTCCACTGCTGAAATTAAAGTTTGGCAACGTAAAATGTATTTGTGAGCTCCGAGATAGAGCGCAGCTAATTCTTTGGAGCGCTCATTAATATAGTCATTTAATTCTTGAACCGCTTGCGAATAAGATTTGTAAGCAACCAACATCATAATTCGATGAGTGAGCGTTCCCACCCGATCAGACTTGTTTGCCTCACGGATAAGTTCTTCATCAAACTTTGGCGGTTTGGCTAACAGATCCTGTGTTGTTTCTAATTGCGGAGCAGCACCCATACTTTTACCTATCGACAAATCTGATGGAAATACTTAGACCTACATCTAGTTTTTTGCACTTTACCCAAGCTATTCGTCCAGCCATATCTCATTTTAATACGTTCTCTCCTCATCAAAAGTATTGATTCTTAAAATCGGGCTTCGTACACTTAAAGGAGTTAAGTCAGGGAGGACTTAGTGGACATTCACAATATACCATTGCCTAATGAATTGCCGAAATCTCCTGATTTATCTCATCTTCCCCAAGAAGTCTTAGAATCAAAGGTGGTAGAGTCCCTTGTTAGTCAAAACGAAGATCTCATGGCTCGCCTGTCGATCAGCCTACGCCGCTTTCTAGAACTGGAACAGCGTCATAAAGAGTCGGGTAAGCAAAATAGAGAGCTTCAACGTCTTAATGAGCGGCTCAATGATCAAGTCCTAATCCTCAAAGAAAAATTTAAACTTCACTGTGAAAAACAAGATCAATCGGCGGAGAGAATCAAAGACTTAGAGACGAAATTAAAAGAACTGCAAAGTCAGCATTCAACTTCGCAATTAGCCTGGCGCAATCAACAGGAAGTACTGCAAAATGCCGAAGCGAACATCAAACAAGTATTGGCTTCTAGCGAAGAAAACTTTGGAAAAAAGCTGCGACGCTTTGAGCGCTACCGTAATCGGGTGCAAAAGTATGTCGCTCCGCTATTAATTGAACTCAAAGGTCAATTTTTAGATCTTATCGATGATTCTGAGAAGATGAAAACTCAATGGTACGAGGAGCGCAAACGACTCGAAAAACGCTTGCGTCTTCACGAATCCTACATTCGTAGAATTCGTCGCTGGATTATTCCTCTCGTTCACTCTTGCAAGCAGCAGCTCGTTGATCTTACGGTTGATAAAACTCAAATTGAAGCGGAATTCGCTCATCTGCAGAACCAACTGCGCTCTCACGACGAAAAAGCAGACGTGCAACGCACGATGATTGCAAATCTCACGTCACAAATAAAAAATTTGGAAATCCAGGCAAAAACTCTTACTGAAGAGCGTGACAGCGCTTGCAAACAAGCAAAGTGTGATTCTGAAGCCTTGAAGGCTCAAGAAATGACCATTTTTGCGTTGGAAAACAAGGTTATTCAGGAAACCCGGCGCTCGCAAGAAAAGTCTCTCATTTGGCAAAAAGAGGTAGAAGGATTACAGGAAATCATTAGTATAAGTAAAAAAGAAAAGGAACAACACCATTCAAACTCCGCGGATCTAAAAGACAAACTGATTCTTCTTGAAAAATTAAACAGTGACAATAAGATTCGCGCTGATCGTTTTGAGAGTGAGAATGAAAGCTTAAAAGCTCTTTGGAATAGTCAGCGACAAAAGCTAGAGGAGCTGCAACTTAAAGAAGATTCCTTACAGGCGCTTAACTCCGATCTATTGACAAAACTTAAAGAAGATCGCGATAGCCAGCAAAAGTTGCAAGCACAGATGGCTATCATTGAATCTAACTATCAAAAGAAGCTTGAGGAATTGAAAAATCAAATAAACTTTTTAAATTCGCAAGTGCCCGTGAAGACAACTGAGTCTTCAGGCCTTGATAAAAAACAGATGGAAAAGCTCGAAAAGATGGAAATTCTAATTTCTGAAATTCAGACGGGCTTTAAGCGCAAAGGGAGCGTCGTGACCGCCGCTCTTCCCGATCACGACATTAAATAACTTCGGCCGTAGGATTAGCGCTACTTTCAGTGTTAACCTCAGTAGAAACCACTTTTTCATGACGTTGCAGTAAGATCGCACCAGTCTTAGCATCTTGATAAATCGGGACATCCTTAAGCATACCTAATTCGAAAATACGGTGAAATTCTGAACGAAGACTGCAAAAACCAAGTACTGATTCTTTTGCTTTGTGAAGATTCTCGATAGACTCGATAAGATAAGTAATTCCACTCGAGCCAACGAAACTCAATTTTTCAAAATCAAATAAGACACGTTTACCTACGAGTTCATTTGCACACAATAGGCGAAAAGTTTTAATTGATTCAAAATCAATTTTTCCAATCATGTGAATTACAATTACTTCTTCTGCTTTTGTCGATTTGATTTCCATTTACTACTCCCGGCTCTCCTTTCATTATAGTTGATTCTCAAAGGAGCCTTCAAGGGGTAGCCGATCAATCTCTACTAGCCTATTTGCCAGGCGCAGTTTTCTTAAGATTTCTCCAAGTCCACCTTGTCACAGTTAACTGAAATGGCATAATAATCGAGTGACTAAAAAAAAGAAACCATCCGAAATCTTTAAGAAAATACTAAAATTTTTTATCAATACCTATTCGTTGGGATTGGTAATCACATTTGTTGTGCTCTCGATAACTTTCAATTATTACGTCAATAAAGAAAATCCGGAACCACCCTGGATCGTACAAGTGCTTAAAAGAGCACACCAGTCTTCCATCGATTTTCGCTTTAAGGCCAGGGGAAATCGAGCTGTTTCAAATGACGTCGCTCTCATCACCATTGATGAAAAGGCCGTTGAACAAGAAGGACGTTGGCCATGGCCTCGCGTAAAAATTAAGCGTCTTATTGAAAATCTTGTTCGCGATGGCGCCAAAGTTATCGGCTTTGACGTTATTTTCGCAGAAGAAGATGTGAACTCTGCCGTGGTGGCTTTACAGGAGCTAAAAGCCAATCCAGCTCTACCTACTAACTTGACGCCGATTCTTGATGAAGCGATGTCAAAAGCAAATACAGACAACGATCTCGCCCAAGCTGTAAAAACTAATGCGGAAAAACTGGTAATCGGTGTCTATTTCGATGACTTTGGATACTACTACGAAGAGGGCCATGCCGATAGCATTCCTGGTTATCAAAATCTTTGCTTCAATCTTTTGTATAAAAACTCCGATGCCTTCAAAGTTTGGGATAGTGTTAAGGAACCAATTCTTTTCATCGATAAAACCTCGGCACTCTTTGACGAAGAAATGCCTGAAGCTTGGTCCGAAATTATGATTGGCCATCAAACAGCTTTAGAAAAACGCGCCAGCGAAGAATTTTATAGTGAAAATAAAATACCGGTCGGAACAGAGCTCAACAAAACCCGGGAAGTGGAACTAAAACATAAAATTAAAATTGCCTACTGGAAATATTGCAAACGTTGGTTAAAAAATCCTCAAGAGTACGGTGAGCCAGGTATAAAATCGGATGAGAATTACGAAGCCTTCAAGGCCGCGTGGCCGAAAGTGGCGGCAGACCTCGAACCCAAAGATCAAAAATTTGAAACTATTGTCTCTACAATTTTTGAAACACATAAAACCAATCCGGTGACCCAGGCAGGTCAGTGGTGGTTCAATTACAAGGGTATTACTGAGTCGATACAACACTTGGGTTATTTTAATGCTTTCCAAGATAGCGATGGCACGATTCGAAAAACCTCGCTCGTTACTCGCTCCGGTAATAATTACTATCCCTCTTTAGCTCTAAAAACTTTTTTGGTGGCGATGGGATATAATGCAAGCATTACTCTAGACCACAATGATGTCGAACTAAATAAAAAGCGCATCACCAATTTCGCACTTCTTAAAGAAGGTGAACCGGTCGGTGAAATTCCTGTTAACGGTCGCTCGGAGCTTCTGATAAACTTTGCAGGTCCATACAAGATGTTCCCACATATTTCTGTCGCGGATATTTTAAATGACGACAAACAGCTTTCCTATGAACAGATGGAGTACGATGAGAATCTAAAGTTTTGGCGTCTTGTCAATAAACGCGCTGACAAGAAGGAGTTCCTCAAAGACAAAATTCTTCTGTTAGGAGCAACGGCCACCGGAATTTATGATTTGCGAGTAACTCCTTTTCAGGAGAATTATCCGGGGTTAGAAACGCACGCCAATATTATTGATAATCTCTTGCAAAATAATTTTTACTCCGAACACTCCCAAGAACTTGAGATGATCGCCCTTCTGTTTATCCTTGGCGTCACTTTTACATTTCTCGTAGGTTATCTTGGCGCTGTACCGGGTTTACTACTTTCTGCCTCGAGCACTTTAGCTATTTACTATTACGACAAGTACTATATGTTTAATCGCGGCATCGTGACACCGATCATTTTTCCAATTCTTTTATTAGGCGGAATTTATTTGATGTTGACGGCATTTAAGTATTTCACCGAAGAGCGCAATAAAAAAATGCTCAAAAGCACTTTTCAAAAATATGTCTCCCCTGCCATTGTTAACGAAATTCTTTCTGATCCAGACAAAATTGAGCTTGGCGGCAGAAAAATGCACATGACCGTGTTCTTTTCCGATGTGCGTGGATTCACCACCATTTCAGAAAAACTCGACCCGCGCGCTCTCAGCGATTTATTAAACAGCTATCTCACGCCAATGACTGATCTTGTTTTTAAGAATCGTGGCACCCTTGATAAATACATGGGTGATGCTGTCATGGCTTTTTTTGGAGCACCTATCCCGTACAAAGATCATGCGGCTTGGGGATGTCGATGCGCCCTTCAACAATTAGCAAAATTGCATGAATTACAGGCGCTTTATCGCCAACAAGGTCTCCCCGAAATTGATATAGGGATTGGTTTGAACACGGGAGATATGAGTGTTGGTAACATGGGCTCCGAAACAGTTCGTAACTACACTGTGATGGGTGACGCGGTAAATTTGGGTTCTCGACTCGAGGGTATTAATAAGCAATACGGAACACGTATTATCATCAGTGAATTCACTGAAAGTGAAATTCGCGGGCAATTTGTCACGCGCGAGCTTGACTGGGTACGAGTAAAAGGCAAAATCAAACCAGTTAAGATTTTTGAGTTAATTGCTGAAGGAACGAGCGTTTCACCAAATATGACTGAGACTATAAAGTTTTTTAACGATGGCTACGCTTTTTATCATCAGATGAAGTGGGATGCTGCTGTCGAATATTTTAATAAAGCTTTGGTGACGATGCCGGATGACGGGCCAAGCAAACTCTACTTAGAAAGATGTTTAGAATATAAAGCTGAACCGCCGCCGCAAGACTGGGATGGCGTTTTTGTCATGAAAACAAAATAGAGAAATGCGTCTTACACTATCGGTTTTTTGCACCACCATTTGGCTTTTATTTTTCAGTTTAGCCGATGCGCAAACCAAAAAACCGAATACGCCAGAAAAAGAAAAATTCGCCCTTAGCGCCAAGTCGATGGATCGCGACTACGAAAAAGGTGTCGTGTATCTTAAAGGGAACGTCAAAGTTGCTTTTGGTAAAAAGAAAATCAGCTGCGACAGTGCTGAACTTTGGGAAAATAGCAAACTCATCGTCGCCTCTGGCAACGCTGTTATTGCCGGCGAGAACTTTGAAATGCAGGGCGAACGCATTGAATATGATTATCAAAACGATTCCGGTAACATCTTTAACGGCTCCGTGCGTTCTGGAAAAGTCCTATTCAAAGGCGAAAAATTAGAAAAAGTTGGGCCTGCAAATTTTAAAGCGGAACAGGGCACCTACACCGCCTGCGATTGTGATCCACCAACCTGGAGTTTTGCTGGTCGTGACATTGATGCCGAGATGGGTGGGTACGCCTTTGTCAAATGGCCGCTTCTTAAAGTTGCCAATATTCCTATCTTTGGCCTACCTTATATTATTGTTCCTTTAAAAAGTTCCCGACAAACCGGCTTACTCATGCCCACATTTGAAAACACACAAGATGGTGGTACCGCCCTTGGCGAGAGCATATTCTTAGCGATCAATGAAAGCCGTGATGCAACCGTAACGCTAAAGTACTATCAGGAGCGTTCGCTAAAATCGATGATTGAGCATCGCCAAAAATTTAGCGAGTTTAATTCCTCGGAATTTGATTTCGGTTTTTTAAATGATAATGCTTTTGGCAAATCCAATCGCTTAAACAGGGCGAATTTAGGCAAACCCTACGATCGCTGGCATCTGAAATACAAACACTATTTTGATTTACCAAACAACTACGAGCACAGAGCGCAGATTAATTGGCTAAGTGATATTCAATATCTCTCTGACTTTCACAAAGAGATCGAAGAGCCGGGCAACCCATCTCTTGAAAGCCGCATGTCCATTACCAAGAAGTCGGCAAATTTCATTACTTCCATTGATGCCACTTACTATCAAAATATGCTAAAGACCGACCCTTTTGCCCGTAACGATGATGCCGTTCACCGCCTACCAGAAATTCGTCTCAATATTTTAGAAAGGCCAATTGCCGAAAGTAATCTTTTATTTAAATTTGATATGAACTATGTGAACTTTGCGCGCAACTCATTGGCCTACGATGATGTAGTAACCATACCCTTTAATAATGAAACTAAGGTTCCTGAACACAAAGGGAAAGGGGATTCCGATAACTCCTTTGATCCTAATGTGGATCTGATTCGAACCGGTCAACGTTTAGACTTCCAGCCCAGCCTTTCCTACATTTTGACGGCCTTTGATTTTCTCCAGGTCGTGCCAAGCTTAAGTTTTCGCGAAACGCAATACCACTTCCCACTCAGTAGTGGTAATTTCACCAGCGAAGCGGTTCGTCGTTACTTTAAAACCGAAGTTGCAGCGCGAATACGTTTTGATCGTGTCTATCCTGGAGAAAAAACAAGTTTTAAACACGAGATTATTCCTGAAATTTCCTGGTCAAACGTTCCCTACATTGAACAACCCGAAAATCATCCCTTCTTTGGCAATCTCAACACCAATTATCGTCTGAGCCAAAAGATCAGTGACCTAGACATGTTGGGAACTAATCCTAACCGTTTGCAGTTTGACTATAACGACCGTGTAATCGACCGAAAATTGATGACCCTTATGCTCACCAATAAGATCATCCGCAAGCGCCTTGTGACAGGGTTACCCGATTACAAACAAGTCGGTCTTATACGTCTGTGGCAACATTATGACTTCATCGAAGCTAGCCGTCTCGATAACTTAACTACCTCTCCGAGTCGGCCGTGGTCAGAAATCAACGCACTTCTTGATTTCCGTTTTGAAAATTTCGAATCCAACACCCTCGTGCAATATCTCCCGTATCATGCCCTAACTAACTACCAAGCGCGGGTGAAATTTATTTCTAACATTGGTAACTTTCTTCAGTTCACTTATCTCAAAAACTATGACGTTTCATCAGCTCAGGTAACGCTGCAAGAGACGCTGACGCCAGAGATCGGTTTTAATACCAAATATCTAAATCTCTCAGGCGGCCCAGAGTACAACATGATAGCCTCGGAATTTGGAAAATGGCGGGCACAGCTAGGTTTAAAGCCTCCCGGCAACTGTATTATTTTAATTGTTGATGTCAGCCAAACGCCTCCAGGAAAACCAGAGGTCGAGGCGAAAATTAATTTTAGTTTTGATGGCACGTGAGGCGAGATCTATTGGTAATGTTTTACCAATTCAAAGCATTCCAAGTGGCGGCGGCACCCTCCACTCCCCGTTCCGAGATTAAAGGATACACAAAAGTTTTAGGAAGATACCTGACACTTTCCGTGTTTTCGTCGCCTCCTCCATAAACTACATAGAGGCCAAGACCGATTCCCAAGTATAAACCTAAAGATGCACCACGGGCGATTTTATTAAGGTTTTCTCCGGGATTACTTGTAAAAGCCAAAGACGCGACTCCAACAAGCGTTCCCGCTAGAACTCCGTAGGTGACACTGGTGATGAATTCTTTTGAGGAATTGGTTTCGGCGCGGCTTAAACTACCGATGAAAAGCGTACTTACAAATAACAGCACTTTAAGTCGTCGCATACTTACAGTTTTTTAGGAATATCCAGTCGTGTCAAGCCAAGAAATCCTCAAAGATTTCAATTTCGCCGTCACTGCTCACAAAAGCGAGATGAAGCCTTACCTCATCACAAAAATGATTTTGGAAATATTTAAGCGCATTTTTTAAGCGTTGACGCTGGCGCTGAGAAATACGCTGTAAAACCCAATCGGCGTCAGACAGGGATTTAACCTCTAGCAAAATAATTTCATCGGCCTTGCGACAAACCAAATCGATTTCAGCAAATGGCGACTTAAACCGCCGAAAAAGAATTTTA
>CAYPZY010000112.1:0-8422 GCA_964415155.1 uncultured Bdellovibrionales bacterium | reverse complement strand
GACGAACGCAACGATCGCCTTTTTGGCTAACCTTAATGCAAGATCATCGTCGCTGTAGTCAACAAGATCATCATTCCAAATTCCATCGATGATGACATGGGCCAAATGTGATTGTCTGTCTTCGGATAAAATCACAGGATTATGCCTTTTTGTTTAGCAAGTTTCTTTTTTAAGAGTGGAAACATTTTGTAGCGTTCGAAGTTGTTCGGGTTTTGTCGCTCCAACTCTTCGATCATGCGATTTACTTCAATATCAAGCTCTGCTTCTTTTTCGAATTCGCCTTTGACTATTTCCACCGCACGTTTAAAAACTTTGTCTTCCGGAGTTTTGAATTGCAGGACGTTGTGGGACTTTAAATCTTCAAAAACTTTGCGAACCATTTTCTCAATTTCTATACCCGATAACTTCATACCTTTGACTAAACGGATGGAGCACTCTAAAGTCAAGCCTTACATCACCTATGAAACGATTTGTACTACTTGGAATTTCCGCACTAACGCTTATCATCATACTGACACTTAGTTGGTTCATTTATCTTAATAAGATTGTGACAGCGAGATTAAAGGAAAGGCAATTCGCGCCACCCATTGATCTCTATTCCGCTCCTGAAAAAATCATCAAAGGACAAAGATTCCCAAAGGGTTTTTTTGTCGATATCTTGAAACGTCATAAATACCGAGAACGCCAGCCAGGACAAGTTCTTCGTGAAGCCGATTACGTTAAGCTAAATTATTCGCAATGTTTAGAACTCATAGGTGACGAAATTCCTAGCGGCACCGAAGAGTGCATTGAAATGATGTCACGCAATTCGTCCTTTGGTCCGCGGCGAAAATCAACTCATGAGCTTATCGCTCTCAATGAAGAGCATGTCGTTTTGGAAGTCTTCGAGGGTGAGCCTTTAGAACCAAAACTTTTTATTGAGCTCGAGCCAGAACTGTTTGCACAGTTTTATGGCAATACGCCCATCCTTCGCCATATCACCACACTCAAGCAAACGCCTGTTCTGTGTTTGAATGCCCTATTGGCGATCGAAGACTCCAGCTTCCTAGAGCATCGCGGATTTAGTTTTACGGGAATTGCGCGTGCCATGTGGAGGAACGTAAAGCGCGGAGGTATTGGCGAGGGCGGCAGTACGCTCACGCAGCAACTGGTAAAAAATTATTTTTTAACCAGTGAAAGAACACTTAAACGGAAAATTACTGAGATCGGCATGGCACTCATACTCGAATCACATCTTGATAAAGATGAGATTTTGGAAACTTATCTGAATGTCATTTATATGGGCCAAAACGGACCATTTCAGGTGCGTGGTTATGGGGCTGCTGCCCATCACTATTTTTCTAAAGAGTTAGAAGAACTCAATCTACAAGAATGTGCTCTGCTCGCTGCGATTGTGAATGGTCCCGGCGTCTATAATCCTTTTACGGCAGCGGAGAAGGCTAAAGCCCGTCGGCAAAAAGTTCTAAAACGCATGAGCGAGCTTGCCTTTATCAATAATGCTGAGGCTGATGAAGCCGACAAAACCGATTTGCCGAAACGTCCTCCCGAAGTTCTCACGGAAACAGCACCTTATTTTGTCGATGCGGTGATGAACCAGATGTCCAAATTAAAAATCGATACAGAAAAAGGATTGCGCGTCTACACCACGCTCAACCGACGTGCGCAACAAAATGCGCGCAAAGCCGTCGAAGCGGGCCTTGAACGTCTCGAAAAAAATTATAAAAGGGTTAAGGAGCAGAAAGCTAAAAATAATTTACTTGAGACCTGTTTGATTGCCGCCGATCCTAATTCGGGCTTTATTCAGGCGCTCGTTGGCGGCAGAGGGTACAAAGTCAGTCAATTTAACCGCGCCATCAGCGGTCATCGACAAGTGGGTTCTATTATGAAACCGCTTGTTTATCTCTCAGCACTCGAAAGTTTAACCCCCGAGGGAAATCCCTATACACCCTTGACAGAAATCGAAGACAAAATTTTCACGTACAAGTATGAGGGTCAAAAGTGGAGTCCCGATAACTACGATAAAAAATATCGGGGCACGGTACCCATGTTTGTGGCTTTAAAAGATTCCTTGAACGCAGCCACGGCGCATTTGGGAATTCAAATTGGTTTACCGGCCATTGTCGATGTGGCCCGTCGCCTCGGCATTGATTCGAAGCTTTTGCCCTTGCCCTCGATTACTTTGGGCGCCTTTGAACTTTACCCGATCGAAGTTTTGCGCGCCTACACGACTTTGGCGCGGCAAGGATCGCGAATCGATTTATCTTTCATTCGCACTGTCGAGGATTTGCAAGGTAATTTACTTTACGCTCACCACTACACCGACGAAACCGCCACCTCCAAAGAGAATGCGGCTATTCTTGTCGGCATGATGAAACAAACTTTACAGACGGGGACTGGTCGTTACGCTAAAGCCTACGGTTTCACTCATCCTGCCGCCGGCAAAACGGGAACAACCAGCGACACGCGCGATTCTTGGTTTGCCGGGTTTACGCCTTACCACGTGGCGATTGTTTGGGTCGGCTATGATAACAACGAGCCTCATAATTTAACGGGCGCCAGCGGCGCTCTGCCAATATGGGCCTCTTACATGCGCGACTATGCTAGTGGTTATCCCGCCATTGATTTTCCCATTCCCGATGAAACCATTAACGTCGACGTGCCACTACCAACTTATCCTGAGGACAAGGCCGACAACTTCGAATTTCCAAGTTCAGTGACGATTACCTTTAAGCGCGGCACCGAGCCTGGCTCTGAAGGCGCTGCTGAGCAGAGTGAATAGCGTATTTCTCAGGTACATTGTCGAGTCTAGAGTGCTAAGACAATTCGCCTTCAGCTATCATTGGATAGATGGGGGTAAATATGTTCAAGCACGGGTGCATTCTCTTAGTCACAATCCTCTCACTGAGCGGCTGTAAAAAAAATGACGAGGCGACAAGCGATACGATCTCCAATGTTCTTGAAACAGCGATGAGCGAGGCCGGTGGTGCCAGCAGTTCTGCTGAAGGCGCTTCTTCACCCTTGGCAAATTCATTAGCCTCGCCACTAGTTGGTTTGGATTTCGTAGATCCTCAAGACGGTGGTCGCCATTCTATAGCGGCTTGCACATTTTCGGGAGTGCGTAGCGCCTGTTCGGGAAGTGTCATCACGGCAACGTGGAGTGGTTGTACTATCGGTACCATCACTATGTCAGGCGGCTGGACCGAAACCTTCAATAGCGCTACTGCCTGTACGAATTTTTCTGGCGGTGGTGGCCTAGCAAATAACAGCGATTGGATTCAAAGAACCACCTCGAGTTCGGTAGCTACCTTTGCTAGCGGTGCGACTCTGACGCTCGATAGTAGCGGTGGTACTGCCTACGACGGAACGACCATGAATGCGAACGGTGTTAAAATCACCCGCAACTCTGCGACAGCAAGAACAGTCCTTGTCGATTCGGTTCATCGGGTTTTACGTGGACCTTTGGGGCGCAAGTGGTTCGACCACTACCTAAGTGGCACCGTAACCGTTAGCGGTACGCGTGCCGGTGGCGATCGCGTGATTTCAGGTTCACTCACAGTCTATCACCAACTTATTCAGTACACCGCCGCCAATACTTTTAACAATGTGACGTGGGGAAGTTCGAGCTGCTGTTATCCCACTTCTGGGAATATTTCTGCAACACTCACCGGTAACGTGACAGGCACAGCGACGCTCGCCTTTAGTTCGACTTGCGGTAGCGCCACTTTCACCGATACGGCGGGGGCGAGTTCGACGGTGACGCTTACACAATGTCAATGATGCGTTTGTTAAACGCACTTCCTCGATGGTAGTGAAATAAATAATATTTGTTTATTGATGGCAAATGCTGATTCCAACCTCTCCAGCTCAAATCGCCTTCCCAAACTCGTCAACTTCAACAATTTCTGTCACTTAGCTCATAAATCAAAAATTCAGTGTCTTTTTGACACCTTGGTGATAAAAACCCTTGTTTTAGACGCTCAAAATGGACTTTAAGCGGTCAAAAACACTGATTTTTTGCGAGATGAGCATTGGCCTTTTTGGCAACAGTCTTGCTTAGTGAACAACTCTGTAGAAGTGTTTTCGAGGAAAGATGAAGCTAGAAGAGATTGTTAATATGAAAATATTCAAGCAGTTTAAGCATCGCTTTATTCGCGTGTTGATGGCTTTAGGCCTGACTGTTTTTCTTCATCAGTTTGCTTTTGATGCGTTGGAAACGCTTAGTTATGATCTTCGTGTTCATTACAAACCAACTTCGCCGAAATCAAATTATATCGAAACGATTGCCATCGATCAGGACACTGTTCGTAACATGCGCCGCAGTCCCAATGCTCGCGACCACATCCAATTTCTAAAAATCTTGTCGCGACAACAGCCAAGAGCGATCGTTTATTTAATTCATCCAAAGGAACTCGTCGGATCTTACGAAGATTTACAGGAGTTCGCGCAGTTGGCAGCTGAAATGAATAATTTTTTTGTTGTCAGCGAAAAGCTTTATTTATCCGGAGAGGACAGTCGTCTTGAAATGCCACCCCCGTTTTCAGGAATCAAAGTCGCCATTGGTCCCAAAATTAGTGACAAGGGAGGAATGAGTAACGACGGTGTGGTGAGAAGAATGTTAATCTCTTATGAAAACAAACCAACGATTCATCCAACTCTCGCCAGTCAGTACAATGGTATTTTTAGTGAGACCGGAATTCGTGGTGTTGTTGCCAACGATGCCGCCCGGGAAGTTTTGATTGATTACCATCCGCGCGGGTCTTATCCGGCACTAAGTTTCTCCAATATTCTGTCAGAAAATATTCCAACAGGACGACTACTTAATAAAATCGTTGTTATTGGACGCGATACCGAAGGGTCTAACAAAGATTACGTGCAAACGCCATATTCCAAGGAAGTGATGGCGATGACCTTGTTAGAGCTTCACGCTAATATGTTTGATACCGCCATTCAGAATCGCGGAATCATCAAGCTTCCTGAGTGGTTTAATTATTTGGTCACTTTTGGTGTTGCTGCGATCATCATTTACGTCGTTTTGGCCATCAAACCAACACTTGCATTGTCGGTACTCCTCGGAACGCTATCAATTTTTATTTTTATTTCGATGGTTTTGTTTTCACTATTTAATGTCTGGGTGGGTATGTCGCATCCGCTACTGGCGGCGTTTATTTGCTATTACTTTTTAATTCCTTATCGCCTCATTTTAGAAAATCGGCGGAGCTGGGAATACTATCAAAAAAATAAAATACTGTCGCAAGTTGAAGAGCTGAAATCGAATTTTTTAAGCATGATGTCTCATGATATCAAGACGCCTCTCGCGCGCATTCAAGGCATGGTTGACATTATCAAACGTGACACCCAACCGCTTGCGGATCAACAAAAACAAGCGTTGGACACGATCAATCAGTCAGCCAAAGATTTAACATCATTTATTAGTTCGCTTCTTGATGTCGGCCGTGTCGAAGGGAAGGGCATCCAACTGCATATTTCCAGCAAAGACATCAACGGTTTGTTGAACGAAGTCATTACTAAACATGAATTTTTAGCAAAAGAAAAGAATATTGAAATCATCACGGAATTTGAACCGCTCTTCAGTGTGAAGTTCGACGTTGAGCTGATGCGCCAAGTTTTTAGTAACCTCTTAGAAAACGCCATCAAGTATAGTCCCCCTGATTCTAAAATTTTGGTCGTGACCGAAGAGGTAAATGGCGAAATCATGGTTCAGTTCTCTGATCAAGGAATTGGTATTTCTGATAGTGAGATTTCAAACATATTCATGAAATTTTATCGCTCGAAAGATGTGAAAAACACTCCCATCAAAGGAACGGGCGTTGGCCTTTATTTAGCAAAATATTTTGTAGAATTGCACAAAGGTCGTATTGAAGTAGAAAGTAAACCGCAGCAAGGCTCAACATTCACTGTGAATTTGCCTATGCAGCTGTAAATTATTTGTAACTTAGTTAAAGGAATTTGCGAAAAAGGAGCAATTTATGCTTAAAGTTTTAGTGGTAGATGACGATGCCGGATTAAGAATGTCGGTGCGTAATGCCTTGGAAGCCGTTAAAGATATTCAAGTTGATGAGGCTTTTGACGGAATGAACGCGGTCGAGAAAGTGAAGGCCGGTAGCTACAATGTGGCTATTCTTGATGTCGACATGCCACGCCTGTCAGGCTTTGAGGCGATGCAACTCATTAAAGAGCACGACCCTGGAATTATTGTGCTTATGATGACGGCTTACGCGACCATCGATGACGCAGTCAAAGCTGTGCGTGAAGGCGCTTACCACTACATTGCGAAACCTTTTAAAGGCGAAGACTTAATCGCGTTGATCGAGAAGTCGCGCACTGCTCACAACTTGATTTCGAATATTGCAGTCAGCGCTCCAATTTTGCATGAGTCCGGCCGAAAAATTATTGGCAATACCGAGCAGATGCAAAAGGTTTTCAACATTATCCACAGACTTTCCAAGGTGGATACCCCAGTTCTAATTCGCGGAGAATCTGGAACTGGTAAAGAACTTGTGGCACGCGCCATTCACTTCAATTCCCATCGTAAAGAAGGAAAATTTGTCGCCATTAACTGTTCCGCGATTCCAGAAAATCTTTTTGAGAGTGAACTTTTTGGTCACGAGAAAGGATCTTTTACTGGCGCTGATGCTCGTAAGATCGGTAAGTTTCAATACGCTGAGGGCGGCACTCTTTTCTTAGATGAATTGGGTGATATGCCTGTTCTCATGCAGGTAAAACTTTTGCGTGTGATTCAAGAAAAAGTTTTCACACCGGTTGGCTCTAATCGCGAAATTGAAACCAACGTTCGCATTATCGCGGCAACTAATCGTCCTCTTGAAGAAATGGTCAAAGAAGGAAAATTTCGTGAAGACTTGTTTTATCGTCTCAACGTTTTTCCGATCTACTTACCAAGTCTTCGTGATCGAAAAAACGATATCGAGCACATGGTTCATATGTTCATCAAAAAATTTAATCAGAGCCATGGTAAACGCATCATTGGGATTTCTGCCGATGCCTTGTCGTGCTTGAAAAAATATGATTGGCCCGGAAATATTCGCGAACTTGAGAACATTATCGAGCATGCTTTTATTCTTGAGGGCAGCAATCAGTTAACACTTGGTTCGTTACCTGAAGCTCTTTTGATGACAACGGGTTTTCAATCGTTGGCGACGAAGCTTCAGGCATCACCTGAAAGTCAAGATTCATTTGATGATCTGTTGGATGATGAGAGTAGCGAATCTGAAGTGCCGCTGCTTGGATCTGAGTCAGTTTCTGAAGATTTAGATTTTAATAAACAGAAAGAAGCGTTTGAAAAAGAATTTATTATTCGCGCTCTAAAAACTTTTAATGGAAGAATAAATCAAACTGCACTTCACGCCAACATTCCGAAAAAAACTTTGTTACGAAAAATAGAAAAGTACGGAATTGTGCCGAAGGATTATGCAGGGGCGAAATAAAATTTTTTGGTGAAAAATTCCATTGCGTGGGCTGAGCCTTCAGTTGTACTTTAGGCCCCCTATGCGTCTTTTTCCCCCCGAAGCTTATACAAACCGTGAGCTTGCCCAAGCTTATGCTTGGTTGCAGACTCAGCCTGAACATGTACAACGTTTGGGACAGACGAAGGAAGCTTTGGTTAGTCTCTTCAAACGAGCGATGCGAAATGGGGAAGCGCCTATTGCCGAAACGGCGATGAGTTCAGAGGCTTTTCGCAACGATTTAAAAAGTCTTGCCAATGGTTTGAAGACTTTTGATAAGCCACCACAAGCGCAGGTGCCACCTCCTCAGCAGATTCAGCACATTCAGAGGGCGCCACCAGCACCAGCACCAACACCTCAGGCCCAATTCCATCAGCAACCGCCAGCGCCACCACCGCAAGCCCACTTCCATCAGCAGCCACCGCCAATGCAACAGCAACCACAAGCTACGCAAAATTTCGCGCAGCCACCAGCAGCTATTCCTAGTTTAAGTGAACTTGCTTTTGTTTCTGATTTTGAGTTAGACGAGCGTAGTTGGAAAATGATTCAAGCTGTCATGGTAGAATTCAATCTCGGTCACGAAATGGAAGCGATCAGAATGTTGATCTCTGTCGGTTTTGAAAAAATCAGCGCGCTCTTTCCCTGTAAAATACCTGAATGATTGGTCAATTTGTTGACTAGAGGCACGGGCCTGATATCTTCTCTGTTAAATGAATAAGAGCAGTGAAGTAAGTTACAAAGATTCTATCAATTTACCCAATACAACCTTTCCGATGAAAGGCGATCTTCCGCAAAAAGAACCGCAAATCATCGAACAATGGCGTCACCAAAAAATTTATCACAAGATGGTCGAACAAAATTCGAGAAAAGGTAAATTTACTTTGCCTGACGGACCACCATACGCCAACGGCGGCATTCACATTGGTCATGTTCTTAACAAA
>CAYPZY010000111.1:0-8424 GCA_964415155.1 uncultured Bdellovibrionales bacterium | reverse complement strand
TGTCATGTGAATAATCTGCCCTTTTTGTGCTTCGTTAAGCGCCAAGTGCACTTGGGCGTAAGTTTTAATGCGCTCAGTACGTAGAACTTGTGCAAGTTTTAAAGAGCGAAAGCGATATTGGTCAGCCGACAGTTTTTCTTTTTGCGCCAATTTTAAAACGGAATAACTCATGCGTCGCACATCCATTTTAATGAACACGATCGTGAACATAGTGATGATGATAAACACCACACTGATAAAGGGTCTAATTTGCTGGTTCATAGGCACCTCGCTGATAAGCACGCAGTTTTGCACTTCTACTGCGTGGATTGTCGCGCATTTCTTCGCGCGTTGGTTTGATCACCTTCTTATTGACGAGGTGACCTTCTTCATTATTTTTAAAAATATTTTTGACGATGCGATCCTCTAGTGAATGAAAAGTAATGACCGCAATTCTTCCCTGCTCCGATAGCGCCGACATGAGTGGCGGGAGGGCCTCCGTTAAAACTTCTAACTCTTGATTGACCCGCAAACGTAACGCCATAAAGTATTGCGTTGCCGGATGATGACCTTTGCGCTGCCATCGATTTACTCTTTCGATCATCGATGCCAACTGTCTGGTTTTGGTATAACGTTCGGTCTTTCTATCATGAATAATAGCTTTCACGATGCGATAAGGACTTCTGATTTCACCGAGTTCTTTGAAAATGGATATGAGTTCTTCTTCGGGCCAGTCATTGACGATTTCTTCGGCCGTTAGAGCTTGCGACTTATCCATCCTCATATCGAGAGGGCCATCATGATAAAAACTAAAGCCGCGCTCTGCATTGTCTAGTTGAGGAGAACTAACACCAAGATCTAAAAGAATTCCATCAAATGTTTTTCCAGGAATTTTTTCTCTAAATTTATAGAAATTGCCGCGCACCAGATTTAAAGTTTTCGCCGCAATGGCTGACGCAAATTTGTTTTCGCCCTCGCGAATAGCTTCTTCATCTTGATCCATCGCCCACAACTCGGCGCCAGGAAATGCCTTAAGCAAAGCTTCGCTATGGCCACCTCTCCCAAATGTCGCATCCAAAAAGACTCGTGGCGACTTTAACGCCTTAAAGACTTCGATAACTTCATTGAGTAAAACAGGTTTATGCTGCTGCGAAGCCGTCAAGGAATTCATTATTGTCTTTCCTTTTGCTCTAAAGCCGCAACGGCAGCCAATGTATCTTCAAAGGAATCTGCCAGAGTATCGTAAAGTTTGTTCCACTTACTGGCGCTCCAAATTTCAATTTTTTCGCCCATTCCTAAAATCACTACTTCTGCTTCCAGTTCGGCATACTCGCGAAGATTTTTCGGAATCAAAACCCGGTTTTGATTGTCAGGATTTAACACCTGGGCATTGGCTAAATAAAATCTTTGAAAGGCTTGGATCTCGACCTTCAGCGGGGACATGGTGGAAATCTTTTTTTCCAGATGCTCCCAAGCCACAAGTGAGTAACCATCAAGACAGCGGGATTTCTGATATTGGCTATTGGTTAAAACGAGAGGTAAATCTTTAAGAACATCACGCAAAGATGACGGCAAAAGTAAGCGACCTTTTTGATCTATTGTCGCCTCAAAGCGACCGCGAAATTTTTGGTCCATCCTAGCCCCGTTAAAAAAAGCCCATCCATGGGCCTTTGCAGTGATCTATTAGAATCCATTACGGATTTAATCTTTAATAAATTTACCACTATTTTCCATTTTCCACCACTTTTTCCCACTATGCCTTAATATTGTGCGTTAATATTAACTGCCCTTGTGGGATGCTTTGTCATTCATGTTATAATCTGAGAAAGAGTTTTCTATGATCAATTGTCCGAAATGTGCCTTTAATCAACCACCTGACCAGTTTTGCGCAAACTGCGGAGTTGATATGCACAAATATCGACCTGCCCAAAAGCCTCTGTTCAAAAGGTTAGCTAGCAGCGTGGTCGGACAGGCCCTAGCTCTTACACTAGTCATCGCTGTCGGCGTTTTTTATTTACAAAAAAAATTCGCTGATCGCCTAGAGTCGCAGAGTTTTTCAGTCTCCTCTGATGACTCCGTTAAAGAAGCACCAAGTATTGATTTACCGGCCCGCAAAGCACTTACCGCTTCGCCGCAAGAAGGTGATGCATCCGCATCTGCAACAACAGGGGAGAAGCCCGCAAATACCAAGTCATTGCTGGGAAGTGAAGATCCCGCAGAAACAAAACCTGAGACCGCTCCAGTTGCCGCCGCAAGCAACGTCTCCCCTGGACAATGGGTTGTTACTTTTTTGGAAGTGCCTCGTTCAGTTTATGAAGTGGCGTTCTATCCTAATGAAAAGTTCGTGGGGCAAGGGCAGATTCGTGGAGGCCCGGTTGCGCAAATCAATGAAGCCGTCTCTAAGTATTCACGGGAGTTAGGGAAAGAAACAAAGAATCTTAGCAAAAATGAATTATGGGATATTTTTAAAGGCCAACGCCAAGGCTCTAATGGCCAAGACTTCGGCTTCTCGCTGCAAATGCAGATGAATGAAACACCCGAGAAAGAAAAAAACATCCAATTTAATTATCTCGCTCATATTCCCGTTTATGCCGAACGAAAAATTGCCAGCGTCGAAACCATCGAGCTTTCGGGCGCCGCAAAAGGTGGCTTCTTTATCGCCGGCGGAATGCCGCGAAAAGTTGGGAGCGAAGAATATCTTCTCAATGGCGGCGCTTTTGAAATTCTCAGTTCCTCTAAATTCAAAGACGGTGAAACAGAATTTGTAATTCTTGTAATGCCCAAATAGACAAAGTGTTCCGTTGACCTGGTTCTCTCCGATCGATTACAAGATGCCTATGGAAATCCCTTACAAATTAAACGAAATCGACCATCGTTACGGACCCCGAACACATGTCTTAAATGATCCCTTTGCCACGACTTTGTTAGCTGAACTATGCTCGCCACGCACTTTTCAGCCACGCATTAATCAACTTGTTGAACTCTTATATCACAATTTATTACAAGCGGTAGCCAACTGCGAATTCGAACAGAGCTATGTCGAAACCGAAACGCGCATGAGTGAATTCCACAAAGAGGCCATCTACAAGGGCCATGTGTTTTCTCCAAACCAACGGGTAATTACAGTGAGTGTGGCCCGTGCCGGCTTATTACCAAGTCAAATCTGCTATGATCGCATGAACCAACTTCTCAATCCACAGTGTGTACGGCAGGATCACTTACTAGTTTCACGTGTCACTGACGAAAAGTCACAAGTGCAAGGTTCACAAATTGCCGGGTCAAAGATTGGCGGCGACATCGAAGAGTGTTTGGTTTTAATTCCCGATCCCATGGGCGCTACTGGCGGCACGATTCGAAAAATCATCGAACATTACGATAAAGAGATTAAAGGCAAAGCTAAGAAGTATATTGCGTTAAACCTGATCGTTACCCCAGAGTACTTGAAGCAAGTTTTAAGCATCAACGATTCAGTCGAGGTCTATGCTTTTAGAGTTGACCGAGGATTATCCTCAG
Source organism: uncultured Bdellovibrionales bacterium (assembly GCA_964415155.1). Taxonomy (GTDB): domain Bacteria; phylum Bdellovibrionota; class Bdellovibrionia; order Bdellovibrionales; family SG-bin7; genus CAYPZY01. The sequence goes on along the minus strand of CAYPZY010000111.1, from coordinate 4,932 downwards.
CTAAAGTTTTAGATTCTATCCCCGGCACGTACTGGGACCAAGAGAAGGGCTTAAACAGCAAGCAGTACATTGTCCCTGGTGGCGGTGGTTTTGGTGAGATCATGAACAATTCATTTGTCTGATGGAGGACGTGAATGGAAAAGCTAAAACTACGAACTCTTATTTCTGAAGATGAGATCAATAAAAAAATAGTTCAAATTGGCCAGGACATAGCAAAAAAATTTAAGAAAGAACCTATTGTCGCAATCTGCGTTCTAAAAGGTTCGATGGTTTTTTTCGCGGATCTCATCAGAGCGATGGATACAGATCTTACCTGCGAATTCTTGGGAGTATCCAGTTATGGAAACTCAACTCGCTCCTCCGGTGAGATTAAAATTACCTTGGATCTGTCGGTCCCAGTTGAAGGAAAAAATATTCTTCTAATTGAAGACATCGTCGATACTGGCCTCACTATGAATTACTTGCTGCACACGCTTGCGGCTCGCAAACCAAAGTCCATAACCACAGCGGCTCTACTTCATAAACCCAAGGCGATGGAAGTAGATGTAAAACTAGACTACGTGGGCTTTGAGATCAGCAATGAATTTGTAGTGGGTTATGGTTTGGATTATCAAGGCTACTATCGAAACCTTCCGTTTATTGCGCAAGTTCAAAATATTAATTAGAATAGGGAATGCGCGAACGTCTGTTCCTTGTCACCGCAATAGTTTTCTTTTCTAGCCTGTCTGGTGGCGCCACCTATTTTGACGTGTATTTCAAAAAATAGCCTGGCCAAAAAAGCAGGCGCTGATTCGTATTTATACAGAACAAGGCTTACAAGCAGACGATCTCTTGTTGTCAAAGGTAGCCGGTCAAGACTGCGTCCTTAAAATTATAAGAAAAAGCAAAACCCAAGCCGAAGAGTTTCTCGTATCAACAGAGCGCTGCAATTTTCCTGATGATATCAATGCTGACGCAACTTTCGAAATGACCAAAACAACAAGCTCTCAGATCGAGGAAAATAAAAATAAAAATTCGGTCCCAATGATCGCACGTCCAACCTCAACCCCCGAAACGCGCGCCCAAGAGGAGTTATTAAATCGCATTTATCATCTAAAGCTTTTTCCCTATGAGTTCTTGTCTGGATTGTTCAATTGGTATCGTCTGGAATTTGATTTTCGCTTAGCTCGCCGCTGGTCACTTGGACCAACACTGGAAAGGAATCAATTAGAATACAACACCCAGCCCTACAACATGTATGCACTAGGAGGGCGGCTTAACTATTCTTTTGATCACGATGTTTTTACCTCTGGTTTTTTCACATCCCTTAAATCGCAATTTGTTTTGGTTAAAACCAATATTGTCGGTTTAGAAGCGGCTTCTTTCTCAGGACCGGAGATCAGCCTCATCCTCGCTTACCAATGGGCGCGCCCCTCCTTTACCACATCACTTGGCGCAGGTTTCTACAGCTATTCTTTGGCCAGTTCAGTCACCGAAAATAGCGTCACCACTAAAAACGAACTCTACTCAGGCACCGTTGCTCGCCTCGAATTCAGCGTCGGCATCTCGTGGGAGTAAAAGTACCAGGTACCTTTTTGTAATGGCGTTGCGTTAACCCACCGAGTTCGTGGCCATATTTTAACTCATGAGATCGGTCACAGGGACGTTTTTTGGGTTTCGTTTTGTTTCTCCATAGCTGGTGTCATTACAGAAAAACCAGATCAGAATTGGTGTTATTTTGCCTACCGGAAGAAATTAATTCGCTTACAACTCGGTACACTCTTTGCCTTAGGGATACCCGGAGAGTTTAAAGATTAGAGTTAATGAAATATTTTCTTAAAAGGCGGCAATAAATGTTGAATGATTTTGTTGGAATATTCTTATAACGCACGCAAGGTTTTTATTCCACCGGAGGCGGCATTTCTTCGAACGGTTCTGACATACTCGATGAGGATTCGCTACCTGTGGGAACCGACCCCTCGGGCGCAGGAACAACTGGCGCAGGAACCACCGGCACCTCAGCGGGTGAAGCTGGTACTGCTCCTGGCGCCACCACTACGGGATCTGGTCCAGCTGCAGGTACCGATACGATTGGAGCCGGTTGTACTGGCGCCTCAGGTTCATTTGTAAACGAAGGTAACATTAACTTCATTCCAGGGCGAATTTTTTTGGCTGATTTAAGATTATTTGCTTCCATTAAATCGCGAACCGAAATTCCCAATTTCTTGGAAATACTTGTCAGATTGTCTCCCCGCTTAACACGATAAACGCTAGCCTTGGGATCGTCGACTGTAATGGAAGATTTTTTTACTGGACGATCTTCAATCTCTGCAGCTTCCGCTTGTTTCATGAGTGCGCTACTTGCCACTTTGGTGGAGCGAGGACGCTTTGCCATGTCTTCCATTGCGGTGATCGCGATGTCTCGTTTTTCCATTGGCAAATGGAGTTCAATACTTCGGGGAATTTCAAAATTCCCTTTACGTGGGCGATTGATGTGGGGATTGTAGAGTTTCGCTTTATCTTCATCGCCTTCGAACCACTCAACGACATTGCTCCAACCAATGGTCGTCGTCGTCGGAACAATTTCGTAGATGAGTTCAGGAGAGCGTTTGACGTTACCAAAGTACTTGTCAGCATTCGCTTCGACGTGAACCACCGCCAAAAAGCAGCTGTAAAAATTTTCGCCCGCAAAACCAAAAGAACGCTTTGATGATTTCTGGATGATTTCAGCAAGGTCTTTGGTTTTGAGTTTATTGGATAGGCGTTGTAAACCGTAAGCTCCGTGATTGTAACCCGTCAAAGCCAGTGGCCACGTGCCTAACAAATTGAAATTTTGCTTTAAAAGTTTGGCAGCACCTTTGGTGGCAACGACAGGATCATTGCGTTCATCCACATGTTTATTTACCTTCATGAAAGCCCGACCCGTACGTGGCACAAATTGCCAGATACCGCTAGCACCGACTTTAGAACGCGCATAAATATTGAAAGAGCTTTCCACAAAAGGCAGGCGTGTCAGCTGCACTGGCATATTTTCCAGACGAAAAATTTCTTCCATGCGACGAAGATAACGACCAGAGTAAAGAATTCCAAGTTCAACTCGATCGCGCTGTCCTAATTGAAAACGGATGCGTCCTCGAAGGCTGGCATTTTGAAATTTATTTGGCTCGCTGATTTTTTCAAACCTTTTCCACATTTCAAGTTCAGCGCTAGTCAATTCTTCAAGGTTGGGTGAGCCATTGCGGGAAAGTTTATGCAATCTCGTCAGGATGATGATCGCATCTCGTTTGGCTTCTTTGACAACTTTAGCGCGAGCTTTGGATTTCTGCACATCGTTCATCGTCGTACTCGACGTGATGGGGCCAAAATCAATCTCTTTATAAATGACGTCAATGTATTTTGAATCGTGAACCACACCCTGATCGCTGGTGTATTTGGTGTAAATATTTTTCCAAAAATTTACTCGCGTTTCCAGACTGGCAGGAATATCGAAAAGCCCCTCCGCATAACCAAGCGCGTGTTGTTGGTTGGAGTAGTCCGGCTTCACCCAATTGTCTGCCGGAGGTGGAGTTTTTTCGGTGTGCATATCGGGCATTTCAACTGGAGTATCTTCGTTCAAGACATCATTGAGTCGTTCGGTATCAAAATCAGGACCGATTGAAAATGCCTGAAGGGAAAATAGAATTAGCGCTGTAGGAATGTTTAATTTCATATTTCTTCTAAGTTAAAGTACTAAATTCTCAGCTAAATTATCGAAGAACTCACGTACTTTATAATTATCGGTCGAACCATTATAAATAAAAACAAAAGTTAAGATGTGACCAGACTTTCGACCCGCAAATCCAGCTAGACCAACGGCCCCACTAAGAAGACCAGTTTTAGCCCTTACCCAGCCTTGCGTTGAACTCTTGTTTAAACGATTCTTTAAAGTTCCATCCTGGCCTGAAATAGGAAGACTTGCCAAGTACTCTGGAAAAATTTGGAAATCCTTGCGAATAAAAGCTAAAACTCGACCGAGATCTCTTGCTGTGAATTGATTGTGACGCGAAAATCCTGATGGGCTTTCTAAAACGTAGGCCTCGCGGGAGAGTCCAACGTTGTCTAAAAATTCGCGTATTTTTTCGATACCGCCGGGCAAATTCCCCGGCGAGTCAGAAGTTGGGTTTGAAAGGTGCTTCGTTAACATTTCGGCCACGTAATTGTTTGAAAATTTCATCATGTCAGCGACCACCATCGACATGGGCCAACTCTCCGCTTCCGCCCAAACCTCTATTTCTGTGGGAGACCTACCGCGTTTTATCTCCCCTTCAACCTTGATTCCACGCTGATTCAAAAACTCCACGAGATTGTGGCCAGCCCATATGGAGGGTGAGGAAATGTTTTTATAGATAATTTTTTCGGGATGACCTAGGGGAATTTCTCCGTTTACGACAACGAGATCCTCACCGTTATCCCCGTTTTTTCTTTCGACCGTAATACTGAATTTTTTATCTTTTGCCGTCGTTTTAGCCTGATTTTTCAGTTGTACATGGCGGTTTTCAGGATCAACGAAAGCTTTAGCGGGTTTTCCAGGCTCATCACCAGGGCGAATACACACGTTCACTGAATTCCAATTAAAGGACATCGCACTTACCGGTGCATCGTAGGCGCGATCGACTCGAACACTCTCGCGGGAACCATCAATAAATTTTTCATCAAAGAGGGTATCATCAATTATGATACCCTTCTTAATTTGCCTAACACCTACGCGCTTAAGATTATTTACCAAAACCCACATGTTCTCAGAAACAAACGCCGGGTCGCCGGCGCCTTTTAAATAGATTGGTCCATCAAAAACACCGTCCTCGCTCAAAGATCGCGCCTGTTGTTTGTCGACCACGATCTGGGTTTTAAAACGAAAACTTACGGGGAATTTCTTAAAGATAGCTGCGGCCGTTAATATCTTAGTTAGAGAGG
>CAYPZY010000110.1:0-8428 GCA_964415155.1 uncultured Bdellovibrionales bacterium | reverse complement strand
GGGGCCTCGTGTTTGCATTTAGAGTGATTGATGAAAATACAAGAAGAGGTCATGTTAGACCTAATAAACTTGATGTCCCTCACAGATCGGTTACGTGATAATCAGGTTGAGTTGTCTGGTATGGCCAAGAACATTGAATTAGAGGCACAACTGAAGCTCAAAGCGGCTGAACTGTTGGGGCAAATCGAAAAGTACTTCACAGGCGAGCCAATGGCGTTTATCGCAAGGCTTCGACGTGAATGGATCTTGTCGCAAGATCTCGCGCGCCAGGATGAAATTGCTAAACAGGTTTTTGCTGTTCGTCTGCAAAATGCCAAGAAGGGTAAACTCTATTTCGACATCGGACATCTCGTTGACCCCAAGGGTATGCAAGATCTAAATCTGCGAAAGATTGGTCGTCGTTATGCTGCTTGGATCTACCAGCAGAAATACGACAATATTCAAAATTCAAACGGCGCCATTATTCAAATATGTCAGGTGGAGCATCTAGCTGGCGAGGCAAAGCGCTATAAACACATTTCAAATTTCTGGCCAGAAGATGCGGGAATTCTAGACCAGGCTAGCAATTATACGACGGTTTATGCCAACACCTACCTGCAACGCTATAAAGAAAATGTTTTTCCGTTACTGGCACGGTTTTATCAAAATCCCGATTGGTACGAAGTTAGATCGCTCAGTGAAGAATGTCTTGAGAGTGAAATTTTGAAGTTCATTTGTGGACATGAATTTGGTCATGCGTCCGGTGGCAAACCTCTCAAACTTGCTGGCTATGGAGAGTTTGGCGGTGACTATCCCGTGCTCGAGGAATTACGCTCGGATCTTCACTGGCTAAACCAAACTTTGTTTTTGCGAAAAAGTTTTCCCGATGAGCAAAGCTGGCGTTGTCATCAGCGCATTTTTTGGGGTGAAGCACTTCATTACGTCGTTCGTGGTCTACAAGAAAATAGAAGTGATTCCAGATCAGCGAACATGGCTTTCAACTTCATGATTAAAAGTGGCGCTATTCAAATTGACAAACATTTGCAGATTAATTTCATTTTTCCTGAACTGAAAAAAAAGATTCAGGATCTCCATATGATTTTAGAGTCACTGTTTACAGCTGGCAGTAGCGGCGATATTAAGGCATTTATCGCCAAATACTCTACGAATGAAGTATTACGGCTATTTTCGGCTGCTAACTCTATAAAGAGTGATATTAAAAAACTTGGCTGAGACCTTTGTGTTTACTGTTAGCCGACTATCTGCGGCTTGCAACTGAGTTTCTTAAACGCGCATCACGCAAATATAGTCCGAGCCAAATTAAAACGGCGATATAAACTGGAAAAAGTGTATGTGTGAAAAGTGGATTGCTCACGCGAATATGACTTGCGACCGCTCCACCCAAATATCCCGTCAGCAAAACGGCGCCGATAATGGCCGTTCGTGGAATTAGATAAAAGGCCAAACAGATCAATAGAATCGTCCCAACTGTGGGCATGAGCTCAATGGGCCATTGCAAAGCTTCACCAGCTTTGAGCGCCTCAGGAGGAAGTTTATCCATAAAAAACTTCATCACAGCATCGAAAAGCAAAAACGCCACCGCCAGTCCACTCACTACTCGGCCAATCCATATTGCTTTTTTTGATATTTCTTTCTGGATCATAAATTCTCCCTTTATTCCTTTTACACTTTTTTCCAGACTCGGCCAAAGTAAATTGTTTAGTTTCTGTACCTAAATATAGACTATTAAATAGGTGTAGATACGCAGAATCAGTCATGGTTAAATGGAGACAAATGAAACCATGGCTATTGTTCGCTAGCATTTTGTTTTTCTCATTTTCAGGTCACGCTGAAGGAAAACCAAAAATTGATTGGGACGTGAAAACGGTTATTTCAACTGACCCCTCTCTTCCTAAAAATGTTCATAGTGGAATAAGATATCGCGCGATAATTTCTTCGGCAGTAGAAAATGAAACTCCTACTTATCTAACGATAGAAAAAATCAGAGAACCGTTGGCTGCTGGAAGTCCCTATACTCTAGAGTGGTCGAAACGAGTCGAAATTCCTGAATTGGACAAAGTGAAAAGTGAGACGGGATATCTGGGGGACTTCACGAGCTTGAAATGGGTTGATAAAAGCTTTTCATTTCATATTCCGCTGCGAAAAAAGCTAAATTGTGTCATCAAGGACGTTGAGGAAGCGCCTCTCAAGGCCGCGTGTAAATAGTCTCCTTAAAGATCTTGCCAGCGTCGGTTTCCCATTTGTAAGTAGGCACTATTTCGGATGCTTCTCTACTGAATACAGAATACCGTTAACAGTATTCTGTATTCGGTATTTAAAAAGTTTGCACATCTTTTCTTGAAGGTTTAAACGGCAGCTCCTTTGCCAGGTTGACTTTTACTTCACCATAGTAGGAAGCGTACTGGGCGCGCTCTGCTGATATGAATAGGGGAACGGCGCCGGCGTAGTACATGCCGCTGACTTTTCTAAACTCTAAAGGTTGCTCTGGCCTTTCCACATAGGCGGCCAGTAAGGCCTTGTAGTTTCCCTTAGGCAGCGTTTTAAGATCATAAGCTGTTACCGCGCAAACCATCATACCACACCATGAATCAACTCCCATCTGTTTAATTTTTGGAGCCTTGACTGACTGGCCATCCTTGTAAAAAGAGATTTTTGGCACTACGAGAGCGTCTTTTCTCCATCCAGCGCTTTTGATCACCGAGGCGATGACGAGGAGGGGCGCTTCATCGGTTTTAAACGAAATTACTTTCGCGGGGGATCGATTACCGTTAATCAGAACGAGTCTGTCACTCTTGTCGAAAGTTAACTCTAACTTTTTTTCTAATGATAATGCAGTTTCTGGTATCTCGCTAATTGCCTTCGGTTCTGTTTTTAAAATTTCCGATTCTGCTGCCGCATTGATTTCCTTACTGAGATCTACAGGGTGTGTTGCACAAGCGGCGATTGTAAAAAACAAACAACTTATAAAAACATTTTTCATAGAGACTTCTCGCTTTTAAACTCGGGGTGATGGTCTGGTGATACTTTACTAATGCAAAAGCTTAAGTCAATGCAATATTGAATGGTCCAACGGCTCCGATGATTGCTTTACCCCAGCACTTAAATTTGAAATCCGCCATGCGTGTGCATGAGGTAATTGCTCCGGCAACGATTTCCTGAACTCTACTTAACCCTATTGCCAATGAGGGCGAAGAAATGGAATTGGCATTACTGTTATTTCCGATCTGCACGCTTCCGTTTGGTGCTATTCGATTTCCCTTTAATGCCACAGAAAATTCTTATTTTGAGAAAATTGCTCGAAGCCTTTGGGTTTGGTTTATCAATGCATTTATACCGACTAAAGCCTGTTACCATTTTGAGACACGTCTAATTCAAAATGCCAATATACGGATTCAATATCTCTTACAAATCCCGTAGTATATTAGTACAGGGGGGTGTGGTGAGGAATCAGCAAAAAACTACTTACTTAAAAATAGGTATTTGTATCGCGGTCACTTTATTGGCTGTCTGTTATTTAAATTGCGACGGAAATTTTCAAGCTATCAGAGATATAAAGATGGCAGGGATTGACCAAAACAACCAGGCCTCGAATGATAGTTCAACTAACGTGCCCGACAACAGTTCCTCTTCTGGTGAAAATAAAGATCCCGTCGTTGTTCCTCAGCCAATGCCGGTCCCGGTTGTTCTCCCAAAATTAAATATCGAAAAGACCTTAGTTATTACTGAAGGTTCAACCTTTGCTGTCAAGATTTCAATCGACAAAGCTTTCGATAAAGAAGTTAAGGTCACCTACAAAATGTCAGACCTCACAGCCATGGCCGGGAAGAACTATCTCGCACAATCCGGTCAGGTCGTCTTTGTGCCGGGCAAAGTAGAGCAAACGATCCCGGTCACGACCTATGCTATCAGCGGTAAGCAAGCAAATACCAAATTCAACGTGAATCTTGAGAATCCCACTAACGCCGAAATTCAAAATAGTGTCAGTGAAATTCAACTTCAAGACGCAGAGGAAACAGGCGACGTGACCGGTTTGTCGAAAGATGTAAAGCTTGTCGTGGCAGCTGGCTGGAATACCTGCGCAGTTACTACTGCAAATAGAGTCTTTTGCGTGGGAGGTTTGCAAACAGCGGGAGTGAATAGTGCCACGCCAGTTGAAATTCAAGACCTCTACACTGGTGGCGAGATCGTTGAATTAGCAGGCGGCACGGCCATGAACATTGTTCGTTATGCTTCTGGAGATATAAAGACATTTATGGGTAGCAAAGCGACCGATCACCCATCTCTTAAAGGCAAAGTTGTGAAGATCGCAAGTGGCGTTTATTCAGCGTGTGTTTTGCTTCTAAGCGGTGAAGTTCAATGTAACTCAGCTCTAGGCTTTACACCAAAAACAAATATTTCTGAGGCTATTGATCTCGTCGGCACAAATTATCACTTCTGTGTTCTTAACAAATCAGGAAAAATTAAATGCTGGAAGCCTAGGGAAGGAAGCCCCGACTACAACTACGAAGTTGAACAATCGGTGGATATAAAATCTAAAATCGCTATTTCAGGCAATGATGGTTGCGTGAATCAATCTGATAAAGGTGTCAAATGTTGGATCGGAACTTCTTTGACAGCGATGGCGGTGGTAACTGACATCGTTGAACTCTCAACGACCGCGACGTCGACGGGCACATTTTGCGGAATAACGACGTCGGGGGGATTGAGTTGTTGGAATCGCCAAGCGGTAACGCCATATCCCACCTTTGACCCGTCAAGGCTTCTGGTGTCACTTAACATACAGATGTTTCCAGTGGGTGTGAAGCAAGTCAGTGTGGGTTATCAACACATTTGCCTTATTGTAAATGGCGGCGCTCTTAAATGTTTTGGTCAAAATGACAATGGTCAGCTAGGCCTGGGACGTTAGCGTAGAATATTCTTTTTAAAAAGTTCTGGAAGGCCCATGAATTCTCTACTGAATACTGAATACCGTTAACAGTATTCTGTATTCGGTATTGGGGATGGCGGAGGGGGCGGGATTTGAACCCGCGGTACGATTTAAAGCCGTACGACAGTTTAGCAAACTGTTGGTTTAAGCCACTCACCCACCCCTCCGAACTAGCTAAATTTTAAAAGAACGATCGAGATTTAATTCATAACCGACCAAAGCGGCCAAGTCTAATAATTTTCAGGAAAGAGCGCCCGTTCAACTGTTTCAATCACCGTATGAATGATTTTTATATGCATTTCTTGGATACGATCGCTGGTTTGGGCGGGAATAACGATGGCCAAATCGCACAATGACTTTAATTTGCCACCATCACGCCCTAATAAAGCGACCGTTTTGATGCCAATTTCCTTGGCTTCCTTAACAGCGTTAATCACGTTGGCGGAATTTCCCGATGTAGAAATTCCTAAAAGTAAATCGCCGTTGCGACCGAGTCCCCGCAATTGGCGCGAAAAAATATGTTCAAAACCATAATCGTTAGAGACGCAAGTCACATGGCTCGCATCCCCCAAAGCCAGTGCACCCAAGGGCTTACGATCTTTACGGTAGCGGCCAGTGAATTCCTCGGCAAAATGCATGGCATCGCAGTGACTACCGCCATTGCCGCAAGAAAAAGCGGAACCACCATTTTTAAAGGTGCTCAAAAGCATGTCGGAAAAACGCGTACAGGCTTCAATTTGCTTAGGGTCATTTAAAAAATCTGTGACCGTTTTTTGGGCATCGGTGAGGCAAGATTTCCAAATGGAGGAGGTTGTCATTTTCCTAAATTCCTTATTGGAGAATTAGCAAAAACGGGATGGTAAATGAAATCGGTGGTCTGAATCTTCGCGCCTCGCCAGTGTTGCAGCACAATTTGTGAAGGACTGGTTACGTAGTAAGTTGCTACTTCCTGAAGATCGGAATTAGCGATTTTTTGAGAGGCCATGAAAACAGTCACAGAATACTTAGTAGCCTCGTGTTTTCTGATAAGGAACAGGCCTCGAAAGGCAATGTCATCGACGGTGAGGATGTGGTCAGCAAAGCCATCACTTTCAGCTTTTTTACTGGGTTCAAAAACAATAGGGCCGCTATTTTTAATGCTGTTTTGTTGACAGTTTTTAGGGTTGGCGACTTCGCAGCGAACAACGTGGAGATAAGTATCAATATTTAATTGTTCTTGAGCTAAAGCCTTGGTTCCCACAAAAATAGCTGCCGCTAATAACAATTTTTTCATAAAATTCTCCTTGGGTGAGCTAATAGGCTAAATTTGTAAGGGATTTGAGGCAATTCAAAACTTAAAATCTTAAGGCCTTTACTTGATTTCTTGGCCCAATATGTCTAGAGTGCATTCGTTCTTACTGCGCGCCCGTAGCTCAGTTGGATAGAGTACATGACTACGAATCATGTGGTCGGAAGTTCGAATCCTCCCGGGCGCGCCATTTTCTAATACCGGGATCCCGGTATACCAGTTAACTCGTATACGAGGGTACCGGTATTGAGTACCTGTTAACCTGAATACGAGAGCCCAGCGTGCTTGCCACTCCTGATCAACAGTGTTACCGATTGATCCAACACAAGGGAGTTATTCATGAAGTTTCTTTTTACGTTGGCGATTTTAGTTTCGTTAGATTCGCTTGCCGCTGATAAACCTACTGGCACTTTAGCGATCAACTCTGATCAAAGTCAGGCTCTTTTGGTGATGGCGGAATATGAGCCGGGCAAGCTTGCTGAGTTATACGAGCAAATGAAATTGCCAGCTAAAGAAAATGTGAAAGCTATTAAATTGTCCAATGCTCGCTTTGGACTTCGCTGTGCAAAAGAATCAAGTGTCGCTACCTCCTGCATCTTCTCAATTAGAATGGGAGATGATTCGGGTGACATTAATACTTCCATACATACCGTAGGCAAAGACAAAGCCGCTATTGTTGGTATGACCCAGGTGTTCGGTAAAGAATTGCAGGGAGTTTTTCCATCAGAAAGCAATGGCGCTGTGAAATACGTTCTAAATTTTCCACCAGTTACTCTTGAAGTACGGGGCAGCACTAGTGGTCATATGGTGATCGGCCTTTCCGAAAAACACGAACGGTAAATTGTGAAAAAAATTGCCCTCGTTTTTATTTTGCTTTTACCGCTGGCTTGCCGAACGCGCTCGCTGCCGCAAAATCCTGAATTTCAAACGAAGGGCGTGGCCGATGCGATGAAGTCATTCCTCTATCAAGTGATGGGCACTTGTGCTGAAAACAATATTCGCTTTCAGACGGTGAAACTAGATTTCTCACAGAAAAATCCACAAAACTCTGAGTTTGAACGCATCGTGATCCGCCTATTTTTAAAAATTGATGGGTCAGCAACAATCGACACCACAAATTTGACTTTAATAAGCTGTCCTGATCCTCGTAGCTGCCATTATGAAACGAGATCCCAAGAAGTGCGCGCTTCAAAGTGGTTTTTTCGCGACGGTTTGCTCAACATCGAGAAATTTGGCGTTGCGACTATTTTGAATCACGGTGGAAAATCGGCGCTAGGCGTAACGCTTAACGATTATCTTGATGAAACGGGTAGGCCAAGAGTTGCCATCGGCAGAGTTGTTAGTAGTACAATAGGTGAAAATCGCTTGAAACCTAGCGATTACTGCAAGCTCTAGAGCTTAAGGAGGACAGATGGGACTCGGTGCCGCTTTTAAAATTAAAATCGTGACGATGGTTGTAGGACTTGGTTTAGCTCTTTGGGCAATTAATTACGCCAAAGAGGGTGGCTTTACTGACGCCGTTTTTAAAGTAGGCGTAGTTCCCACAGAAGCTGAGGCCGCTGCGGGTGAATCGCCTAAAAAAGAAGCAGATATGAAACCAAATCAGAAAAAAGAAACTGCAGGTAGTACGGCCAGCAAGGGACCCAATGATGATAATCACCTTTCTTGGTGTGAGACGCGGGTAAAATCTTTATCAAATAAATCGGGACTTAAAATTGAACAAGAAGGCACGACTTGGAAAACTCCAGGGAAGCCTGTCGATAACCTCGCTATGGAAAAATGGTTGGGCGCTAATTGCACTCTCAAAATCAGCGATTCTCGCCCACCAACTTTCGTTCCCACTGACAATGTCGAACTTCTAACTGTGGAATTCATCAATGGCGAAAAAGGGAGTTTTACTCTTACTCCCGAAGGCTATTATTTTTGGGATGGCTTGCGCTTTCGCTCTCCCCAGCTTAAAGATGCCCTCGATCAGCTTAAAAAATTAGCCGACGCCAGCAAGTAGTGTTTCGTTTTTACTTCCACCGTGGAAGTAAAAGTTAAGGCGATTGGTTTTGGGGCGTTTGTATTTGATTTGCTAGAACTTATTGCCAAAAGCACTCTAATTATATAATCTGACATTTATTTCCACCACTGCTCAGGCGTAGCTCAGTGGTAGAGCAGGCGGCTGTTAACCGCCTGGTCGGGGGTTCGAATCCCTCCGCCTGAGCCAA
>CAYPZY010000109.1:0-8451 GCA_964415155.1 uncultured Bdellovibrionales bacterium | reverse complement strand
TAGAGCGCTCGCCCTCCCACTGTCTTTTATAGTCTTCATTTTTCGCGTTGAGATCGCGAAGTTCACTATCAATAGCTTTTAAACGCTCTCGTGATTCATCATCTTTTTCTTTCTTAAGACCTTCACGTTCAACTTGTAACTGAGTGATGCGTCGATTTAATTTATCAACTATTTCAGGAACGCTGCCTATCTCGATACTAAGCCTACTGGCGGCTTCATCGATAAGATCGATGGCCTTGTCAGGGAGGAAGCGCGAAGTGATATAACGTTGCGAAAGTTTTACCGCGGAAACTAAAGCTGAATCTTTGATCCGCACGCCATGGTGAACCTCGTACTTTTCTTTGAGGCCGCGCAAAATGGTGATGGCATCTTCGGTAGAGGGCTCACCGATGAAAACAGGCTGGAATCTGCGTTCCAGTGCTGAATCCTTTTCTATATATTTACGATATTCATCTAAAGTCGTAGCTCCAATACAGTGAAGCTCACCGCGCGCTAGTGCTGGTTTAAGAAGTTGACCAGCATCCATGGCTCCCTCGCTTTTGCCCGCTCCAACGAGAGTGTGGATTTCATCGATAAACAATATGATGCGACCATCACTAGAGGTTACTTCTTTAATGACTGCTTTGAGGCGATCTTCAAACTCTCCTCTATATTTGGCACCAGCAATCAAGGCACCCATGTCGAGGGTTACGAGCTTCTTGTTCTGCATACTCTCGGGAACATCCCGATTTACAATTCGCAAAGCCAGACCTTCGGCAATTGCAGTCTTACCCACACCAGGCTCACCTATTAAGACAGGATTGTTTTTTGTTCGGCGAGAAAGGACCTGCACGACTCGACGAATCTCCTCATCTCGACCTATCACGGGGTCAAGCTTTCCGTCGAGAGCAAGTGAGGTCAGGTCGCGACCGTATTTTTTAAGAGCATCCATTTTATTCTCTGGATCTTGATCAGTGACACGGTTTTTTCCTCGATATTCGACGAGCACACTCAGAAAATTATTTAAATCGATGCCGTGGCTTTTAAAAAGCTGCGCGTACTTTGACTTATTATCTTTAAGAGCAGGAATAATGAAATGTTCGGTAGAAACAAAAGAGTCTCCCATGGCCTTGGCCTCGGCTTCTGCCTGGCTCATCATTTTTACCAAAGCTGAACTGGCAGATAGTTTAGCAGCATCGCCTTGCACTTCGGGTAGCTGGCTAATTAGCGAATCCAATGCCGTCAATATTCCCTTCTTATTGCCGCCAGCCCGGGCAATCACCTCTGAAACTATACCATCAGAGGGTTCAACTACTTCATAAAGTAAATGCTCAGGCTCAACGGAGGGGTTGCCGTTAGTCGTGGCCTTGGATATAGCCGATTGGAAGGCCTCTTGGCTCTTATTTGTCATTTTTTCTGCGTTGATCATAGGTATTCCTTGTCTCTTAATCCTGATCATGAAATAGACTCTGTCAATGGGCCAGGATAAAAAAAAACATAAGCAAAGTTTAAATAAACAGAGGAAAAAAACCCCACGTTTGCCACGACCTTCGATTATATTTGACCCTGTTCACCCTAAAGATTACCGCCTTCTAAATATTCAGTTCGCCTGCGAGCAGTGCTCACACTTCAATCCGCAAGAGGAAAGTTGCACTCTTGGCTATAACTCAAGTCCACATCGTCGAGTAGAACAAGAGCGAGTTTATCAGTTGACGGGACGTATGGCGATTTGTCGCTTTCACGAGATAGACTAAAGCAGAAGTTTTCTTTGCTAATGTCTTAAGCCGTAAATCTATATTTGAAAAATAAAAAAAATTCAGGTCGCATGTCCTGTCAAGAATACACCACCGCTCCCGAATTGTTTGTTGTCAGCAAGGAAGATCCTTGAATCTGAACTTAAAGGTTTAGAACGAACCAGAGAGTAAAAGGTCAAACTCTCGGAGAATGTGAAAGGAGGAATCAAGGACGACCCAATTTTTTTGAATTAGGGACGAACTTTCTATTTATTAACGATCAAGCTGGGATGCATGATCAAAAATTCACGGAGGACTAAATGAAATTAGATTTAAGTTAACAATTTTTTGGAGGATAAAATGGGATTTAGAATTTCAACAAACGTAGAGGCGATCAACGCCAATCGTAACTTGACGAAGAGTCAAGCAGACATGAACAAAGCTCTTAACCAATTAGCCAGCGGTAACCGCATCAACAAATCTGCTGATGACGCCGCCGGATTAGCGATTTCTGAAGGCTTAAAAGCCCAAATGAGATCAGCTGCACAAGCCCGCAGAAACGCCAGCGATGGTATATCCATGGTGCAAACTGCTGAGGGCGGTCTTAACGAAATCAGTGACATCATCATCCGTTTACGTGAGTTGGGCATTCAAGCTGGCTCAGACACAATCGGTGAAGATGAGCGCAAATTCGTAGATACAGAGGTTCAACAGTTAAAGAAAGAGATGGAACGTATCGCGAAAGTAACTACTTGGGGATCAGTAAAATTACTTGATGGAACTACCCCAACTTTCGACTTCCAAGTGGGCGTATTCAACAACGACTTCGAAGATAGAATTAGCTTTGAAGCTTCTGAAAACGTAGCTACAATCGATTCTCTAGGCTTAGAGGCACTCGATTACACAACAAAAGAAGGCGCTCAAGGATCTCTTGAAGATCTAGATAAAGCGCAAAAGAACGTTAACCGTATGCGCGCCAATCTTGGAGCGTTACAAAACAGGTTAACATCAACAGTTAACAACTTAGGTGTGTCGCATGAGAACTTGGCTGCAGCGAATAGCCGTATCCGTGACACAGACGTAGCTGAAGCTTCTGCTGATCTAATGAGAGGTAACATTTTACTTCAAGCTTCAACTGCTTCATTGGCACAAGCCAATCAGAAAAACGCCGTAGCATTAAAACTATTAGGCTGATTTCTCTGTAAGTTGTTCTGTAAACTCATTTTATCTGGAGGCCCAAGGATCTTGGGCCTTTTCGTTTTTTTGTTCTCTAATTTAGTAATTAATGGTCAGTTTTCTTTGGAAACGGTTGCCACTCGCCAAAAACGATATCCCAAACACCACTGCCTAGCCCGCAGCCTATATAAACTTTTCGATACGCTTCGATCTGACTGTTTAAAACTTGGTTTGTATCAAAAATCTGCCTTTTAGGCAGGCTCACCCAATTTTTATGATCAATTGGAGCATGGTTAGATAACCGAAAAGCCTGTTAAAAGGATTCCTAATATTCAAAAAAATCAATATTGAGGCAGCTCAGAGTTTCCGAATTCGAATCTACTGCGGTTTTTGTGGCCGCCTCGATTGTTTCCAATAACGTCTTTCTGATTTTTTGAATTGCCGCTTTGGAAAGAGCAAACGGGCCTGTGAAAAATAACTCATCTTCACGAGCACCCTGAGGAATTCGTTCGAGTGCTTTCAATCGCCAATTGGTATGATGACGAGAAACTAAAATAGAATCGTTGCCAACATGGACTCGTTGAGGCCCCATCTGAATCTTTCCATTTTTTTCTACGCAGAGGCCGGTTCGCAAGAGAAACTCTAAGACCTTTTGGACCGTAATACGCGAAAGACCTAAACGTTTGGCTATCTCCTCGGGGCTGTCAACACCAGGAATATCAGAAGCCAGTCTAACACCACTGAAGTACCAATTAGAATAGAAAATTGCGCGAGTTTCTTCTGAAAGTTTTTTGTCTTGAACTAACCTCTTTTGCAGATCTTCGGATTGTTCGCGTAACTCTGTCATTTTTTCTTTGATATGTTCCTTGAGCTTGTGGGTACCGGCACGATTATGCTGAACCAGCAGAAATAAGTAGTCGCGCTCAAGTGGAGTAAGTTCAAGATAATTAGACAGTTCAAGAGCTTGATCAAGAGATAATTCCTTATCTCCCCGAAAAATTTGCGTGATTACAACATTATGAATATTTAGGCGTTTAGCAATCTCGGTGTATTGGCCGTAGCCTTGTTTTGGCATCGAATCGATACGATCTCGGACAAACTTTTTATAGTCTTTGTACTCAAAAATACTCGTTTTCTTCATATTATGTCCTGGAGGGACTATCGGAAGAATTAACTAAAAAGTTAATATATTATTAGTTTTTTAATAAATCATATGTGGAAAGGTTGCCTCCAATACCTGTATAAGAGATCCACAACTTACAAATTTCCAAAGGAGTAAACATGAAACTACGTTATTTGATTTTAGGAATGTTTTTTGGTCTCGCTACGGCTCAGGCGGATTTAACGCTAGCTCAGAAAAGTTTGGTCTATAGCGAGGACCTGACAGGCAATCCTGTTGGCGGCGGTAGCAATCCAACAAGAAATAGGCCCGGTACAATGAACCAATGCATTTTGTCGATTAAATACGGTGATTTTCTTGCAAGTTCAGGAGCTGGTTTTGGCGGGTATTCTTGCGCGATAAGTCGTGGTTTAGCTGCGGTTAAAGGTTATAAACTGGAAGATCTACCACAAGCCGTTTACGGAAAATACTTACGTTGCGTCGTCGGCTGGGAAAATGGCGAATACAGAACTTTAGATTTTGAGATTTCTGAGTCAACTGACGAGGTCATCGCTCGGTCTATGATTTCAGATAGCACGTACGTATGTGAGCCTTGAGTGACGGTTCTTGTTAGAGCGTAAATTTAGTTGTCAGTTTTGCAGGGCCAAATAGATGAAATTGCAAGCTGTTTGGCCCAGACTTTGCTGATATTGGAGAGGGTTATGAAAAAGTTATTTTATTTGCTTTTATTCTTCTCGTTAGCTTTTGGATTGAGTTGCTCTCGTGATAATCGCGGCAACCAAAATAAGAGTGGTGTGGGTAGCGTTGGTCGCTCAGCTCAAGGCGGCGCCGACACTGGCGGCGGTAACTTAAAGATGAGTTCAGACGACCAAGTTATTGCGGCAATTAAAAAAGTAAAATCAGAAGAATTGGCACTGGCTTTTCAAAGGTTAAAACTACAATCATTTGCGCTTCCGAAAAGGATTAAGGATACACTTGATGACGTCTTTGCGGGTAATAATCATAATTCAAAAAATATCTTCGAAGAAATTCAAACACGCAAATATGTCTTGAAACGGTATGGAGTTTGTACCGATAAACATAATAACTCTTCGGACGCGAGTTTTGAAAAAGATGAAGTTTGTTTTTCTTTGAATCGCCTGCGCAGAATTCCTCCACAGGATCTGGTTTTTAACTTAGTGGCGTTGGCGGCACATGAGCATATTCACTCGTATAATTATTGGGATGAAGCGGTTCAAATTCAAAATATATTTTTGGGGCAGGGCGATTTTAAAAACTTACCGTTGATGGCGGTATTGCCTGATTCTCTGGGTGAAACTTATAAATCGGAATCTACCAAATTCGCCGGTGCCATGAAATTATTTGCTTATGAGTTCGTGAAGGAATCCACTTGGTCTGATTACGAAAAGGCAGGCAGACCTAACCTCATGACCATTCGTGAAAACGGACAGATGTATGGTTTCGGACAATTCAATCAGATCGTTTACGAAGGTAAGAGGTGGGATCCCATTGAGAGAAAGACGATTGTTTTAACCAGGGAGACTCATCGCAACTGGGATTCTAAAACGATTTTTATGAGTACTGGAAACGGTTATCAGGACCAGAGCCAAAACGGATATTTTTGCGAGATCGAACCAGAAGTTGCGGTTCGAAAAAAAACCACGGTAAACAATATGGGCGAAACTCTGTCTAAAGATGATGGACTGATTTTTATCTGCGATGAAAAGGGTAAAGATTTTGAGATTCGAAAAGTAACAGCTGATGATTTCATGAAATATTCAGTTTTCTTTAATGGCTTTCACAACGGAGTTGGAAAAAAGCTCGAGGAAGATTTGAACTCAAATGCCAATACCTCAGGTATTTATAAGGTTGATAGTGAATCAAATAAAGTTTGTGGCGCGCTAGGTGTTTATGTTGGGTTGATTCAAAATTCATTTAAGTCTGGGTTACAGAAAAGGTATCAGTTCCCAAGCTCATTTGTCGAAACTTACGTCGAATCTATCGAGCTCGCCAATAACATTCTTTCTGGTTACTGCAATGTGACTATTAAGGATGAATCTATCGGTAAGGTTAAGCCAATCGAAAAATTCGCCGTTACGCTTATCGATTATTGGCATCAGTTGAAGGGTAAAGTGACGATGCTCGAAGGTTTGTTTTCGAAGTATTACTACCTGGATAATAAATTCGATACTGACCTAGCAGCTAAACAGATTACTGTTGAATAGGTTTTCAATAGTTTATTTGCGTCCGCGTTGTTTCTAACACTGGAGAACTAACCAGGGGTTTTGCTTTGGCGGCTCTTTTTGGCTTTCCGCAAACTCCCCTCACTCTTGATTCTTGACATACCCCACCCATCCACCTAGAGAATTAAACAATGACAAAATCACTTAGCCTTATTCTATTTGCTCTGAGCATTGCCTGCTCCACTAACACCCTAAAAGGTATCGCGGAAGTTAATAGTCCAATCACATTAAATAACCAAAAGGTGGTGCCACCGGGCCACTATGAATCAGAAATAAAAGTTTTTGCTGACTACTTGGAAATTGCCCTCGGGGTTACGGAAAAAGATAGTGAAGGTGAGGAAAGATTTCGCACTCACGGGCGATTTACTCTACCCTTTTCTCACAAGAACATGTTCATGGAAGAAAGCACTTCCTGGACACCTTCCGAATCCAAACAAAACTTTTTTGTCTTTGCTAATTCCAAGAGAATGGCCGTTCGTTCTGAACCCAGTGAAGGAATGGAGTCTTGTTATAGATCCTCTTACAAAGAAGACAGCAAAAGCTCCGGTTACCAATGGGTCAAATACCATTATCAAACTGACATCATAAAAACAGAATTACGATTAGTTTCAGAAGCCAAGGACGCAAAGCTAGCGACAGTCTCTGGTTTTGAGAAAACTACCACCAGAGTCACAGACTACGAAAGCGATTGTCATTAAAAACTGTTCGGTAATTTTTCAAAATCAGGACCAAACCCATTGCAGACCGCATCTTTAAGCGGCTGCAAATCCCGCAGGTCAGAACCGCCTTTAACCACCTGTCCACTAGACAACACTGATCCGTCTTCTTTTTCACTCTCACTACGAAACTCAGTCAAATCCTTAAAGTATTTGTCACGAAATTTAAAAACAGGTTTTGTTGAGTAAAAACAATTATCGCGCGACTCTACCGTTGCCCCATAATTTACCAGCTTTGCGCTAGCCACGCCGCTAACGATGTTCTTACGAAAAATCACAGGCCCCATTTTCTCTTTCGTCTGATCTTGCAGACCAAAGGCATTGACACCGTAGAAGAGGTTATTTTCGACGATAATCTTTTCGCTGCCTGTATTGATTGTGTTCACGCCATTGCCATAGTTGGGAGGATCATTATTGACGACGTTATGGCGAACGATCAGATTGGTGCCGTGGGGTGAACCTAATCCGCTCGAATGAAACACATAATTATACTGGATGATGCTTCCTTCCTCGAAGTAAAAGTCAAAAGCACTCTTCGTGTGGGCGATAAAATTGTATTCAGCTAAGTTATTTTTAGATTGTTGCAGACCAATCGAAGATTGATCGGCGGTAATGGAGTAACCTAAAATTTTATTGCTAATATGACTGATACTGTTGTGACGAATGGTGCAGGAGGAACTCTTCGTCAGGTAGATGGCGGCATTTCCCAATCTCGTCAAATGATTGTTTTCGACAGAAATTCCTTCACTCACTCTAAGGTGGATACCTAGATCGAGCATATCCTCAAAATCGAGCTCTTTTAAAACGATGTTTTTTGAACTCTCCACCTGCAAGCCATAGTGGAAGCGCGCAACAGCAATATTTTTTACCAAGATATGTTGGGCATGGCGGATGGCGATTCCTAGGAAGCGAAAAAGGTGAACCTCGTCTATTTTACCGTTGCCGGGTCTCACAAACAATCGTTCGCTCGCTTGCCAAAACGAGGATTTTGGTAAAAGCGCTAAAGCCTGCATAGCCTGGTCGACATTGCCGGGAGGATTGCGCGGATGGAAAGCCACCATTGGTTTATCACCTTCAAAACCACGATAGATGTTTTCACCAAATAACAATTTGGCCGAAAAGAATCCCGCACGATCGGCAATGGGACTCAAATCAAGATTCTCAGCTTCCCCTATTAATTTTGGTTTGGCGCCCTCACCAAATGCATTTATGACGATAGGTTTCTCTGCCGTTGTCTTGGTCCAACTGCCATCGAAGTCCAACGATTCGTGCCATACGTCTCCTCGTTTCAACAAGATCTGATCACCCGGTTTTAAACGGTTATTAAGAGTTGTAACCTTGGCCAACGTTTTCCATGGCGCTTTAGCGGATAACCCTGGGTTGGCGTCGCTTCCGCTGGAACTTGAGAAGTAGTAGTTTGTTGCCCAGCCTCGCGAGTTAAAAAAAATAATCAGCGCGAACATGAACATTTGGGAATAGCTAAT
>CAYPZY010000108.1:0-8593 GCA_964415155.1 uncultured Bdellovibrionales bacterium | reverse complement strand
TGGAGTAAATACACCTTCTGCCACGATACCATCGTCTAAACCAAGCCACGCTGGATTAGCAGAAATTCTCTCTAGAGAACAAAGTCCCATTTGCGCCCAATTTTTAAAATTCTTAATCATTGAATCACGAACAGGTTTCCAGATAAGAGAGTCTTCGTAGTTACCAAAATCTTGATCATAACCAGGAAATTGTGATTTCTTAATTTCACCTTTCACAACGGCTTTATCATCAGTTGTCAACTTATCGTTTACTGGGATTTCAGCAATCACTTGACCGTTTGCAAGGGCTTCGCCTTCCAAACCAAATGCTTTTACAAAATCGTTCCTGCGTTTTATCAACTTTTCGACAAGCAATTTTTGCATTGCTGCTGGCCAGGCGCCGACTTCGACAGCATCTTCAATTTGTTTTCTGGTTAATTGTGCGATCAGTCTTGCACCCCAACGGTAGTCGGCGAGTGTCGACTCATCTTTCATGGGTTGATTGTCAGGACTACGGTAGTCAAACACGATTTGCTTTTTGCCGACTGACTTAATGACATTGCCGCTATAAGCATCCAACTTTTCACAAAGTAGACGCCCAAAGCTACATCCTAGATCGTGAACGAGATAATGGAAATCATACTGATCGTTTCCGACAGAACGTAAGACAAGCTTTGTATTGTCTGGATCCCAGTCAGAGTTTTCAATCCATAAATTCATAAGCTCATAAGCGCGAGATTCGCGGAGTTTTTGTAGACCGTTTTTGGCGAAATCAACGGAGCCTACACGCAAAAGGCCTTCTGGATCCGCTTCAACGACCACTTCTTTAAAGATAACGTATTCACCGCCCTCATCTTTGTTAACTTCTTGTGAGCCTTGGCTCATAATAAAGCTATCAACATTTGTGGCTGGATAGAATGGAGCAAGTCCAGTGAAGTAAGTCATCCAGTCTTCTTTCATTTTTGAAAGACTCTTATTGCCTTCTTTTAAGTAGACCTTAAAATTTTGATAATACTTGCTGACATCGGAAGAAAATCCAAGCGTTGCAAAAAGAGCTGATGCTGTTGGATCTGAATGCATGTCTTTGCTTAATTTTAATTTCGCCTTGTAGGTTTTTCCATCCTCACCTTTGTATTTTATTGTCATCTTAGGAGTAGTTTGCGATTTTTTGACTTTATCAAAAGTCGCCACTCCATTGGGAAGAACAATTTTAGTGCCTTGATGAATTAACTGTTTGCCGCCCCAGTAGTTTTGTTTAACGTCGATTTGAGAAATCTCTCCTGGGCTTCGCCATATTCCTGAGTTTGAAGGAGGATTCAACTTCGAAATATCAACGCCTTGCTTTTTCAATTGGCGAAGGTCGTCGTGAGTGTAATACTTACCAGCTTTTTCGTTCCAAAGATTTGTCGCTTCACGTTCGATTGGAGTATTAAGATCCAGTTTCCATTCGTGCATTACGCCTTGAGCAAAGGTCTTTAGGCGAAGAATCATTGGAATTTCGCCAATGGTTTTCAAGGCAAAACTTAGGTCAATGACCTTTTGAGCAACAGCCTGAGCCTCTAAATAATCCTCATCCGCAAGTAATCCCGTTTTTGTTTCAAGTTGAGAGATATGATTTAATAAAATATCGAAGGCTTTAACGTCATCTTCTTGAAGAACCAAGGTTTTAACCTCAGTCTCGACAGTTCCTTTTTTCTGCAACTCTTGATTCACCAAATTTTGAATGAACTGTGCTTTCCTGGTTTCAACTTCCTGCCGATAGGCGGCAACCAAACTCTGGTTCAACTTCTTACCGACAAAGAAATCATTTCTATCAACAACGTTCGCCGAAACGACAGATGAAATCTCTGTCTTCTTTTTTTTCCACGGAATTAAATCAGACACTGTCCAGGCTGATGCGGGATTTGAGTAAGACGTTGCACACAAAGACAAAGCCAAAAGAAGCTTGCTTTGCGTTTTAACGAGAGAATTTACGTTCTGCATTTTTTTAAACCTTTGTTAAATTTTTTACTTTAAAGCTTTTAAATTTTCTAATTCCAGTAAAGCGGTTTGATGATTTGGAACTGCGAAGCGAAAGACCATCGACAGAACCAAACTTATTCCCACAAATAAGGAAGTAAATAACCAAGTTAAATTGAATTCACCAAGACCGCCGGCCATTCCAGCGATAACGGCAAAAAAGAACGAAGAGCCTAAACTCTTTTCGCTCACACGAACGCGAAAGCGAACTACAGCGATCGCCGCAAATAGAACTACAGCTCGAATCAAGCTCTGTTCAATCAGCAGCATCATCCCACCGACACCCACGCAAACCAGTAAAAGATTGCACGCGTTGATCAAACGTTGCACGGGATCCTGTTCCGTATTGTTTGATTTTTTTGACAGAACATAATCCAGTACGTAGGCAAATGAGCCAATGACAACACCCGCAGCAACCGTGTGGGCAATTACCGATACAATTTCTATATTTGGTAAAGCCCCGGCGGCGTTCGTTTGTTGGTAGGAACCCACGAGTCCCGCTAAGTTCATTATAAACTCCTCATAGCAAGTGTGTTTTCGCTCTCGTCCAAGGATTTAAGAATGGTATTTGCCATTCCCCAAGCGTATTTGGAGAAGGAAGCATCACTCATTTTTGCGACTCCAGCCAAGTAGCTTACGAGCCATTCAGGGATCGAGCCATTGTGTTTTACTTCAATGATAATGTTTTTATCAGTCGCAAAACTTTCACACATCGTTTGGCCCAGCTTCCAATAATCTTGCATAATCATCTGTCGAATTAATTTTTCAAACTCCTGGTTGTAAGAACCGTAGAATTTGTAAGTGATATTATTGTCGACAGTTACGCGAATGCCTTTACCTTCAAATGCTGAGCGATCATAATTAATTTTAACCAAAAGTTTTGGTCGGTAGGTGTTGATCACTTCGTTAATTGTAGCGATTCGCGAAGCTAATTCTTCTTGCGACAAGTGACTGTTGAGTTCAGCAATCCGTGGAGTTAACTCCAAGCTTTGACCATTTAAAACTTGCTGCTGTTCGAAATCGCTGATGCGAAATCGAATTTTTTTAGAAATCCCGTTCTCTTTTGCCTTCAATTCGATGAAACTGGCGGGCTTGGCAGAAAGATATTTGCGTATTCTCAACTTTACTCTTTTGGCTACTTTCTTAAGCGCAGAAGCAAAAAAGTCGAGATCCAAAGTATCAAAATAAAGAGTTTCAACTTTGGTTAGGCCAAAATCCTTGGTGCTATCTACAGGTTCAAGATGAGAAGTAAGGATGTGTTCAATACCGGCTAAGTACCGCTTATTGACCAGGTACTTACTCTCAATCCTAACAAAATTATCTTCTTGGGGTTTGTTAACCTCGTTACTGGCAACAAGACTATTCATCGGCAACCTCACGCTATCGAATAAAAATATGGCGAAAGGTTTTATGGCTTGACTGAAAGATTCCAAAAACGTTCCGCAGAGAAATTTATACACTAATTGACGCGTTGTTGCAAATTCTATCAAGTCAGCGTGAAAATATTACAGAATGTAATATTATTTAATAAAATTAGCTATTTAGACATGTTTTGCAAGTCTACATCAGAGCCTGAGATGGGAAAATATTTTAAGGATTTAATGTGGCCATTAAGGTAAGAATCAGCGCCGTGACCGGCACTAAAACCCAAGCTCATAAGTGATATTCCACTGGGAATTTTGGCCACCAAGCTTCCGGCAAATTGGCCGTTTTCAAAGAAGCGGATTTCACTTTCTGTATAGCTAATGGCGACTTTATGGCGGCTTTCGCTAAGCCAAGCTGATTGCTGGCCAATCAGGTTTTGCGTGCGAATACCGTTATCATAGACTTCAATGCTAGTTTTATTAGTGCTAGTGGATTTAAAAAGATAGACGCCGTTGGGAATAGCGCCATTGCCAGGAATGGGAGCTGACAAACCAAGAACGTAATTATCACCACTTTTCACTTGCGGAACATCCCACTCAATCACTAAGGTGCCTTTGTTTTCTTCTAGCCAACCATTTTGCGAAACCAATGCGATATCTGCACTCCGGCCGGCGGCAGCTCCAAACGTTGGAATAAATGACGTTGCAACGGTGCCCTCTTCAAGTTGCGCTCCCCAAACCAACACGTCGGCTGGTTCAGGAACACCGCCATTGCCATCATTATCTACGGTAATTGAGACTCCTGCCTGATCAACTTGCTTTCCCGATAATGAATAACGTTGCCATTTGTTTGTCAGTGGCCAGCGTCTCACACTTGCATCTGATCCCACTAATTTAAGAGTCAAATATTGATTGGTCGAAGTGGCCTTTGCAAAAATAGAGGCAACGTAAGAAGTACCGATGGTACCAACATAGAGTGGCGAGTTGAGGAAAGTGGCCACGTCAGCAGTCATCTGAATGCGTGTTGCGGTTGGCGAATTATCGGGCGCAGAAGCAAAGCCTCCGGTCACAATGGTATTGGCATCTTTAAACCAATTGGTCGCGAACTCAATACTTACAGGCATTAGATTTTTTCCGATTTGCTCTATTAGTAACCCACGAAGAGATTGTAAGGAGGTCTCAAAATTTAATCTGGGAAAGTTGGCGGGAGAGGTTTTAAGAATTGAATTCACGTCAAAATAGGATGCGGCAGAAGTTCGATTAAACGACAGGAGACTCGTATCGGCAGCACCTCTATAGCGGCCTGTAAGAGTACCTCCCGCAAAATTATATTCTAACAATGGTTCGTAAACATTAATAAGAATTATTGCTTCAGCTTTTGACTTCATATCAGTGACTTTGATTTCGTATTCGCCAGAAGTGCTCGGCGTAAAAATACTGTTTTTAAGCACACTAGCAAGTGGGCCTTTGCGCATCGTGAAACTATATTGGCTGATTTTTATCTTTAATAACTGAAGAAGATCAATTTGATTAGATTGCAAAAATAGATCTAACTTTTCTTGTTTGAGTTCAAGGGAACCGATTCCCTTAACATCGAGACGATTGTTTATTAACTCGCCCATGTCGCCACAAGCGGAAGTCATTCCAACAAATAGAAAAACCAATAAGCACTTTATCGAACATTTCAAGGTCAGAACCCTTTTAAACTCAACACCAACTCGAATACCCTTAATGTTTATAACAGCAAGCCTTATTCCAAGATAAGCTGAACGACTTATTGCTTTTAGGTTCTTAACTCTTAGACGGTGTCGCTTAATTTGCCAGTTTTTCTAACTTTGGATTGTGTCGCATTCTAGGCCAAAATCTGGCGGCATATTTGAAATTTTTATCGTTCCTTTACCATCATTTTGTTTATAGCAACGGCCGAGCCGGGCAGCGATCTTGCTCTTTCTTCCGATGGGGGAAAAATGAAAATCATATTAGCAATAGTGTTTTTTTTGCTAGAGGGAAATGTTTTTGCAGCCACAGATCAAACAATTCCATCGGCAAAATTTTTAAACGCAGGTCAAATCGGTTTTGGATTTGACGATGTTTCGTTACAACTAAGTCTGTCTCCCTGTATTGTTGGCGAGATAAGTACCGATCTCGTGCAGATGAATTCAACTCCCTTTTCGGCACCAACAATTATTACCCAAGAAACTAACTCTAGTTTGTTTTCTGATGAGATTATGGTTGTCTTTAGCGCCTACAGCCAATGGCGGAAAGATGTGTCTTTAAAACCAATTAACGGCCCAGCACTGTCAAACGCCATTTGTGGAAATAGTTATATACAGTCTGTCCAAATCGCTGGTGTCATCAGCGTACAGGCGGTTTTTCAGGTAACCAGTGGGTCCGTCAATGAAATCGCTGGCATTTTGTCACATGTCGCGAGTTTACGACAACTTTTAGATGTGGCAGAACAGGCAAAGATTTTACTGCGTAATTTATCAGTTAAATCTAGCGGTGGCGTCAATGAAACACAACGTTTAGCTGATGCCGAAAAAGATTGTTTCCTTAAGAATCTTTGTCGTGAACTCATAGACGTAGCCTATTCCGAGGCCAGTAAACTTGACTACCGTTACCCAAAAGAACGTGTTCGTGATCTAAATAGCAACGAACGCAGTGAAGTTGGCGGGATTGTTCATTACATTACTACTCCCTATGCGGTTACCAAAAATACTGAGCCGGTTCAATAACAAGACCTTCTTCCTCAGGTCCCTTCTCGCTCCAAATTGGCTCCACTTTTTTGACAATCATACTAATAGAGTGACCTTCTCTTTCGATATAACCACTAACCATCAAAAAACAGTGATACAAGAACACATCACTGTATTTTTTAAAATCGCGGGCAAATAACACCAAATCTAAAAAACCATATTCATCTTCAATAGCACCAAAACAAACGCCGTTAGCTGTTGGCGGCTTTTGTCGCACCAAAAGCAAACCAGACGTCTTAATATATTTTTTAGGTGGCGAGCGTTTAGCTTCAAACGTTGTGATTTTTGGTAGATTTCTAATTTTCCTTAAAACTGCCATGGGATGCTCTCTTACTGACAAGCCAAAAGCATTATAGTCGGCTTTAACTTCTTCAAATGGCTGTAACGGTTTAAAAACATTTTTGTCAGAAGCATTCGATTTGCCAGCAAATAAGTCTAATTGCCGTGGACTGGTTTCGACCTTATCGTTAAGGATTTGCCATAATGTGTGACGCTGATCTTGTCCGAAAACTTTTAGAGCATCTCCTAAAGCCAAGCGATGCAAAACATCACTGCGGATTTCTGTTTTCTCTAAAAATTCAGCTAATGTGTGATACGGACGATTAGCAATAATTCGCTCAGCATCTTTTTGCGATAAACCATTCACCATGCGTAAACCTAAGCGAATACTTTTACCTTCCATGGTGGAATCCCATTCAGAGTGATTGGGGTCGATAGGCAAAACGGTAACTCCATGACGTTTGGCATCGTCTATTATAGTATGACAAGCATAAAATCCCATCGGTTGCGAATTAATAAGACCCACAGCGAACTCCGCTGGATGATGGCGCTTTAAATAACAAGAGGCATAGGTAAGAAGCGCGAAAGAAGCGGCATGGCTTTCGGGAAATCCATAATGAGCAAAGCCTTCCATATGCTTTAGTAATCGTGTGGCGTAGTCTTGTGGAATTTTATGTTTAAGAAGTCCTTTCATTAAACGCTCTGCCACTTTGCGGATGGAACCACTCGCACGCCAGGCTCCGATGGCTCTTCGCAGAGTATCAGCTTCACCAGGAGTAAAATCGCCAAGTTCGATGGCGATTTTCATTAATTGCTCTTGAAATAATGGAACTCCCAGAGTTTTTCCCAAAATTTCTTTGAGTTTTGGATGTGGGTAAAAAACTCTTTCGATACCATGACGACGTTTGAGATAAGGATGCACCATTTGGCCAACGCTTGGCCCTGGGCGCACAATAGCCACTTGACTGACTAAATCGTAAAAACTTCGCGGCATCAGACGTCCTGACATGTTCATTTGGGCACGCGATTCCACTTGGAACGTACCAACGGTATCGGCCTTTTGAATCATTTTATAAGTTTCTTTATCATCAGAAGGAAGTTCGTGAAGTTTTTTACCAACTAAATCCAATGACTTTCGCAGAGCTGAGAGCATTCCTAACGAAAGTACATCGACTTTAAGAAGTCCCAAATAATCTAAATCATATTTGTCCCACTGAATAATACTCCGCCCTGGCATGCGAGCTGGCTCAACTGGTACAATTTCGATGATAGGATCAGCTGATAAAGTAAATCCACCACTGTGAATGGAGAGATGACGAGGAAACCCGGTCATGACCTGCGATAAGGTTTCCATTTGTTTATCACAATCAACAATAGGACTTTGTTTTTTTAGTTCTTCAAAGTTGCGGAGCATTTTTTTTGCCGATAGAGTTCCTACGTTGATTCCAAATGCTTTGGCTAACTCGCGAAATGCCGAACGTCTTTGGTAAGTCACTACCGCACTCACCATAGCAGCTCTATCTCGACCATACTTTTCGTAAATGTATTGGATCACTTCTTCGCGTCTTTCGTGTTCGAAATCGACATCGATATCAGGTGGTTCATTACGTTCGACGGAAATAAAGCGCTCAAAAAGCAGACTCATACTGATCGGATCGATGGCTGTGATGCCCAGGCAATAGCAAATGACAGAATTGGCAGCCGACCCCCTCCCCTGGCAAAGGATGTTTCGACCGCGAGCAAAGTCGACAATGTTATGAATTGTCAGAAAATAATCCGCATATTTTAGTTGTTCAGTTAATGCTAACTCATGACAGATTTGCTGATGCACCTTTTCTGGCACACTTTCACCGTACTTTTCGCGAGCGCCTTGCCAAACCAGCTCTTCAAGATAACTTTGGGCCGTATGAGTTTTCGGAATCCACTCAGAGGGATAGCGATAACGAAGCTCACTCAATGAAAAGTGACAAGAGTCAGCGATCTCAACGGTACGTGCAAGCGCGTCGGGCATGTCTCGAAAGAGCGCTGCCATTTCGGAGGGTGATTTTAAATAATGTTCGTTGTTTGAAAAAAGTTTTTTGCCCGCGAGCTCCAGTGTTGTTCCTTCGCGGATGCATGTCACAACATCTTGTAGGATGCGACGCTCGGGAGCGTGGTAGAACACATCATTTGTTGCAACGATGGGAAGTTGCCAGC
>CAYPZY010000107.1:0-8735 GCA_964415155.1 uncultured Bdellovibrionales bacterium | reverse complement strand
ATTTGCCGAATTCCAATCATCCTGATCGCAAACCCAATCCTGGAATGCTTATGCGGGCAAAAAAAGATCACAATATCTCTCTAGAAGATAGTTGGATGATTGGTGATCGCTTAACTGATATTGGCGCAGGCGTTAATGCCGGCACTCGCACAATTTTGTTGAAAATTCCTAACACTCGCCACTCTGATGAAGGGCCAAATCCTGATTATGAAGTGAACGATTTGTTGGAAGCGGCGAAGATTATTGTTGGGAAGTAATTCGTCACGACTACCTCCATACTTTTATTTTACATTGTCTCAATTCAACACAGTCCAGAACCTCGGCTCATCTGACGATCCAAAATGACACAGTCTCAAAATGAGACCACCAATTTGAGATATTGGACCAAAGTATTAAGTTTTAGAATTCGCACCCCGAAAAGTATAGAGTAAAGCTTTATTTTTTGGAGGCCTTTTTATGAAGCGCACGTATGTTCAAGGTCTAATGGTTTTATTTATTTCTGTGACGTTGCCGGCAGTTGCGTTGGCAGATAAAGTCATTGGCTCCTTGGCGGTAGTTAAAGGGAAAGTGGAAATTAAGGACGCCAAAGGAAAAATCGCCAATGCTCGCGTCGGCTCCAAAGTAAAAGAAAAAGACACCATCCTCACTGGCGCTGATTCACGCGCAAAACTCGTAATGGTCGATGAAAACGTTTTGAATATATCTCCTGATTCACAAATCAATTTAGAGAGCTACAAATTCGAACCAGACAAAAATGAAAAGAACGTCAGCATCAACGTTTTGTACGGTAAAGTTCGCAGTACCGTTAATCAGAAGTACGAAGGCGAAAACAAATTCCACGTGAAGACGCCTGCAGCTGTTGCGGGAGTGCGCGGTACCGACTTCTTAGCGGGATTTAATAGTCTTAAAAAAGAATCTCAATTTGTGACATTCGAAGGTAAAGTGGAAGTTGGTCAAGCGGGACCTGGTGGAAGTATCGTGAATGCGGTTATGGTGAATCCTGGGCAAGCCACCATAGCTACCGTGGGAGCAATTCCAGCTCCGCCACAAGCAATGCCCAAGACTACTTTGGCGGATATGAATAAGGAGTCAACTGCAGACGGAAGTGGAAACTCTGATCGTAGACAGCCAGCAAATGCACCTGGCGCACCCAAAAAGGAAGGCGCTAATAGCGGAAGAAGTCCTTCTTCGGCAGGTGGAGGAGGCGCAAAGACCAGCATGATCGACAAAAACGATTTGCCAGCTAACCCAGATGGGGCACCAGGTGTCGGCCCAGGTGGCCCCTTGGTCCCTCCAGTTTTTAAAGATCCAAATGGTCCCGGCCCAATTCCTCGCTGTGATTTCTGCAATGACTCTATTTCCAATGGTCGCAGCAGAGTGATCATCAACGTAAAGGGTCCATAGATCTTTTACGGCACACTCGACCAAAAGTTAGGTGTGCCGCAAGTCCTCAAAAGCTCTCCCCAATCCTTCAATATTAGTTTATCGTTTTTAGTGGGACCAACTACTTTTGAGGAGCAACGTGATGAACTTTGCGCGACCTATTCTATTCATATTTCTAAACCTCTCATTTTTAAATATTTACGCGCAGGAAAAAGACCAATCCCCATCAATAAAAAGTGACGAAAAGAAAATGGAATCGGCAGGCAAAACAGTGACGCAAGCCACTCCTCCCGCTCCCCCTACGGAGCCAGCAGAACAAAAGAAAGCCGGTAGAAAACCAATTAACATGAACGAAGCAATGGTGCTAACCTATGGTTCAGCAAAATGGAACATCGACAGTACTAAAATTGATTCAGCATCGGTTATATTCCGCGATGCTAAATCCAATAAATCGGTAATTATTATTCTCGATGAAACTGCTCCTGACTCTTCCATTTTTCGGGGGAAGTTTTTAGTTAAATGGACCGACGTCGATGAAGTGACACCTGAAGTATATATTCCCCCGCAAGAACTGGTTAAAACAAATAATTGGATGAAGAAATTCCAGGAGTTAAGTAAAGCAGGAAACCTTCCACGTAAGCCTTATATTTCTCACAAAGAAGAAAATGGTGATCGAGCTTTTGAAGTTTTTGACACCAAAGAACAAGCGCACGCTGCAGCTAAAGCGTTCGAAGAAAAAAAGAAATTAGCAAAGGAATCAGAAACTAAGTCTACTCAGCCTAATCCTCAACTTGAAAAAGCTATATCGAAAACTGCTGCTGCTGCAATCATGGAAGCGGACGCTCTAGCAAAAATGCAAGCCGAAGCTTTGCGCCTGGCAGAAGAAGCTGCCTCTCGCGAAGCTGAACGTTTACGTTTAGCTCAAATCGAAAAACAAAAGGAAGAAGAAGCAAAACGCAAACAAGCAGCTCTCAATGCAGCTGAAAAGGCACGAAGAAAACAACAAGCAATCGACTTAGCAGACGAAGCTTTAGAGCACTATCAAAAAGGAGATTTTCCAGAGGCAGAACAAAAGTTCCGAAAGAGTATTGAACTGGATCCAGAAAACACGAGTTATTATTATAAGTATGGAGTTTCTCTATACAAGGTGAATAAATATAATGAATCCATTGTGTTTTTGCGACAAGTTCAAGGTGACGATTTCGATCCCATTGAGCGCGACTACTATCTCGGCCTTAACCACTACAAATTAAAGGAGTCCGATCAGGCTTTCGAGATGTTCGGGAAAGTCAAAGCTGCTAACAGCAAACAACTCTCCCCATCAGCTGCCTTTTATCAGGGAGTAATTAAATTTGATGTAAAAAAGTATGAAGAAGCGAAGACTCCTTTTCAAGAGGTCCTAGATAACTCTGATTCCGATCCAAAACTTGATGAGCAAGCTGAAAAATACATAGAACAGATATCGAGAATCCTGTATTTCGCTGCACAAAAAGCAAAAACATTTCTTTTCTCAGGTACCTTCGGGCTCCAATATGATTCCAATATACTCCTTACTTCGGACACCGTCCTTGATCAAGGTAGTCCATCGGGCGCCGGAGGCATAAGATACTTAGCAGTCGCAAATGCAGAGCACCGCCCAATTTATGAAAAAGATAAGGAATTCAGTGAACGCTTAACACTAGTCTATATCTACTCCGCTGATTCAAGATTTGTCGCGGCAGACCCGATGATCGTTACTTTGTCTTTTCCTTTTGTCTACAAGGGAATGTTGATGGAAACAATTTCCAAATTTGACATAACTCCTGCGTATGAAGTGTTATACATGGACAGTGATTCAAATGGTGAGCGCGAACTCCTCCTCAACTCCGTTGTTCTCAACCTCAACAACACAATGGTGCTTAGTGAAGCTCGCTTCTCAAGTATTAGTGCCAGCCTTCGCGCTGACGAATCGCAAATTACCCCTTCAGGAACAACCGAGACCGAAAAGCAAGCCAACAACCCGTCGGCGTTTAAGCTGACTTTGGGAACAAACCAAATTAAATTTTTGGATAAAGAAAAGAAGAGTTTAATGTCTGGCGATCTTGGCTATACGATCAATAATGCTCAGGGCTCAAACTATTACTACACCCGCTTCGACCTCAAAGGAACTTACAGCGCGCCTTACAAATGGGAAAGCACTTGGTTCGCACAACTTGGTTACTACCTTGCTGACTACAGCAAGAAGTCGACGGCGCGAGTGGATAACAACTACACCTTCACAACGGGTTTAAGTAAAACGCTAAAAGAGAAATGGATTGCAGGGTTAACGGCGTCGTACACGATCCAAAACTCTGACTCCGCTAACACCTACAAAAAATGGATGCTCATGACATCCATTACTTCTAACTTCGATTTTTAGTCGGCAGTTTCGCTGTCATCAGCAGAGTCGTCTTCATCAGATTCATCAGCAGACTCCTCTTTGCATTGGCCAAGATAGTCTTTGATGCTTTCATCGCTATGACTAATATGACGTACGATGTGATTTTCAATAGCAGAGCGCCCCACATATATCGTATTTTTAGCTGCCGCATTGCCCGGTGGAATGTGACAGAGAGCTATACATTGCTCACCTTGTTTAGCTTTTCCCTGAACTGGATCTTCATTGGTTGAATCTTCACCCCCCTCGTCATCATCGCCACTAGCACTTTCGCAAAGCTTGGCGTCGACCGCCGCTGCGTTTAACTCTTCATTGCTTAGTGAACTTTTGGTGAGAGAGGCTGGCTCGTCGGATGCAAACTTCATATCCGAGCAATTGTTAAAGGTAACAATCATCACCAATAAACCTAAACACATAGTTATAGATTGCGCGTACTTTTTCATTTTTCCCCCTGTAGGATTTTCGGGATCAACGTGCCGCAGTTTTTGTTATTAAAATTTACCGTCAGCTGCTTCTAGTTTTTGTTTGATTTCATCGTCACTCGTAACTGTTGCCAACTCTTCGATGTACTTTTGAATAATGAGTTCCAACTCGTCTTGTTTGCCTTCAACAGTTTTGTCACCGATAAATTTAAGATTGATCGGTGCTTCCGTCGAGAACTCACCGTGAGAGTTGGATAAACGAATACTCTTTTTTGAATCACAAAAATTGCCGTTAGCATGTAGGTCCACCTGGCGATAAGTGCCTTTTGGGACATCCACAAAACCTAGATCAGTACCGATGTTAGAAACGGAAACCTCTCGTGTACCAAAGACAATATTTTTAATTTCTCCAGCATTAGCGGGGTCGTTGTCATCAAGACCCGTGTCAGTTTTAAAACGTAAATGACTAAAACAAAAAATCACTGAAACCTCATCAAGATCGGCAACAAGGGCGCTAGCTTTCATTTGTGCGGCAGAACCGTAAGGAGCAAACGACATATGCATTGAAGGATTACCGGTTGCAGTACCGTGCGAGCCAAGATCAAGAACATCGGCACAGTTTTGAAAAAACACTGAAGTCAAAATAGCAGTAACGCCAAATGAGACGACAAATCTAATTTTGCTCATGACCATCTTCTTTCGTTAACGGAAAAAACGCCATTCCGACGTGGTACACTCCGTCGGCAGTTTTCTGTGCCGACTCCAATTCTGCGATTTTTTGTTGGGCATCTGCCAAAATTTTTTTAACCGCCTCAATATTGTCTTTTGTGATAGCCAATGTGTAGCCAGTGATTTGCCGCAGGTCTTTTTCCGTATGATCTATAGAATCGGCAGCCATCGCTAGCATTATGCGATGATAATCGGCCAAAGCCAATTGATACACGCCTCCAAGACAATCCACATTTTTATTAATGAGACAAGCCTTTCCGTTCTTATCGATCTTTAAAAAGCCAAACTCCACCAAGAATTTTAGCGCCTTTTCAATCTCAGCTGCGGCGACATGGACAACAAGACGTTTTTGAATCCATTTGACGTCGGCTTTAAATCCTGAAGTCGCCGCCAACTCTCGGATGGCGACAAAATACCATTTACTTAAATACTGATAACTCTCGAGCTCTTTCAGATTGTGGTTCTGATAAGAATGATAACGCTGCAACTGTTTAAGCGCCGTCACTCTTTCGTTGTGAGTCTTCGCCTCATCGAGAACGAGTAAAAGTTTAAGGTAGGACTTTTCGTTAGCACTTAAATGGAGAAACGGTAGAAGTTTATCCAGATTTTTTTTGCTCAGAGAGCGACTACCGGCCAAGACAAGCGGTAAATATCCTGGCGACAATTTGGCGAGTCGACTGAGAAGTCGTAAAGAAAAATTAGCTTCGAGCTTTCGTAAATAGTCGATCCATATCTTTAGAAACGCACGATAGTCGTGATATAAAAATATCAGCGGCCTCTGTTCGTCCCCTTTTGGCGTTTGATATTCGACCTGCTTCATACTTTAATTCTACAAAGAGAAGGTCTGAGTTTCCACTGAAAAATAATATTTTTCACACAAATTTGAAATCATTAAGTGAAGGTAATATAAGTATTTTTAAATACTTATAAAGAATTAATAGTGCTAATCAATGTCAATTTGTAATCATCTCAAAATGAGATTTGTTTCAGATCGATCCAACGTATTCATGAATTAAGTGGTGAAGTTGCGCTTGCAGCGGTCGCATCTGTTCACTGGTAAGTGAGAGATTTTGATGATTGGAAAAAGGATTTTTTAGTAATGCCTCTGAATCCGCCAAATAAGGAAGAACGCCCTGAACAGCTAAAAGCTTTAATTCAAATTGCAGCTTTAAAATTAAAAGGTTGTTACTGACCTCGGCATTTTTTAAACCATTTCCCAACAAATCAAAAAGCGTTTTGCCATCTACTGAGCCTGGCTGACTTACTCGTGAAACAAGTTGCGTAAAGTAAAAAGCCATTTCCAAACGATCATAATCATCACGCAGCCCAGGAAAAGAATTGATGAGTGACGCTTCTTTTAACTGCGCCAAACCGTCGTGGTCGGAATCTTTCGCTGGCTGGTAGATTGCTTGAATATAATTAAGAGGCTCAAGCACTCCCCCACCAAAGCGCCTTTTACTTTTAACGGCTGCGCGGGCAAAGAGATTCACTTTACAACCTTGGGAACTAATAGCGTGTAAAATTAAATTATTCTCAAGATGCTTGATCTTTTTTAGAATTATGAATTTTTCAGGTACTTGTAGCATAGCGTTTATTAAATAAATAAATGGCGCCACCAAAAAGTCCCCAAATAAAACAGATGATCTGATAAATACTGATGGAGTTGGGGCCCATCTGACTTTCAACGCCTAAGTACAGATTAAATAACCCCATAAACGCCATTTGTCCAATCCCAATACCGCCGGGAGTAATAGGAAGAGATGAACAGACAAAGCCGAGTGGCACAATAAACATATAGGCACCCAAACTCAGGCTAAGCCCCATGCTACGCCCAATGATATAAAAGAATAAGACCGACGTGTATTGCAAAAGTACCGACAACATCGTGGCTTTAAAAATGATGTTGAGCTTAAGCCCATATTTGTGAATCGATTCATAAGATTTTAAAAAAGTATCTCCATAAGGCAGCACCTCACAAAAGCGCCGAATCCAACCACCTTCATGAATCCTCTTAGAAAACGCTAGAGCCAACATACCAGTGGCAACCAAGCCAATTAAAATAACAATTTTGTAGAGATTAAAAATCTTGGGATTATTTGTTAAATCACTGCCAATAAAGGGACCCGATGCGATCACCATCAAAATGATAGTGTAAAGGCCAATAAGCCTATCCATGAAGATGCTTGTCGCGGCTAAAAACTTTTGCTCATCATGAGCTTTCACCAAATAATAACCTTTGATGAGATCACCACCAACGCCGCCCGGAACGACGAAGTTAAAAAACAGCCCAACCAGCTGGAGTGAAAAAACTTGTCGCAGCGTTAGTTGAAATCCCTGGCCCAATAGTAAAAGAAGCCAGCGAACGGCGCTGAGATAAACACCAATGAAGACCAAAAAAAAACACCATAGTAGATCAGTACCGTGAACTGATTTAACGAGCTGTTCGGGATTAAGAAGTCCCTTTTCGACCATCAGGTAAATAATCGTGACAGCTATCACGACTTTTAAAAAGGGAATAAGAGAATTAAAACGGCGGCTTAGGGTCATTTTAAATGATTCACAAATAAGCCGCCAATAGACAAGGATATTTTGAAAGGTCTAGTCGTTTTTTAAGTTACTATACTGATTGTAAGTAGACTCAGCAGAATCTGTTTGCGCTTTCCATTTTTTTACTTCTTTTTGATAGGTATCGCGCTTTGCAACCCAGCTCGTTTTTTCAGCTTCTGTTGATTTTATCTTGCCATCGACTTGAACGCGTAGATCTCCCACATTCTTTCTTTGCATGTCCCAATCACGCTTTTCTTGCTCAATTTGCGTTAAGCGTTCTTGGTAGGCTTGAATGTTTTGCTCACGCTTCATCTTGTTTTCTTCAAGCTTCGTTAAGGCTTCTTTGAGCTTATTCATTTGCACATCTTCGTGCTTAAGCTTTAAAGATTCCTCTTCGATATGTTTGCCAACAACAACCTTTTGCTTATCGAGTTCTTTTTTATTGTTCTCAATTTGCTTATCGCCAAGGTTAAGTTGTTTTTTCTGATCGCGTAACGTCGTAATGGCTTTATCAATTTGATCTAGGTTCTTATTCACCGTCGTCAAATTAGACTCGTACTGCGACAAATTGTCGCGGCTATTCTCGGCGTTAGATTTCATTTGTTCGATCTTCTTTTCCACATCCACTTTTGCAGATGCAGAGCCTCCCCATAACAAGGAGAAAATGACTAGCCCTCTCATAAACGACCCCCTATAAGCTGGCATTTTTAGATTTTTCTTTTGGACAGTTATTTTCGAGAGTAGAGCGGAAATTACCGATCTCATCTTCCCAAATTTCACCGTCAAATTCCCATTTCATATTTTTTGAATTATCTTTTACGTGGTTTGGTTTTCTCGCCTCACCCTTTTGTCCACCGGCAACTTGGAAACGAATATTTTCGCCGCTACCAGAGAACACTTCGTACTTAAGCAATTCGTTATTTGCAATAATCTCATCAATCTCTTCTTTGATCACTTTCAAGCGCTTAACAAGAATTTTCTCCGCTTTACTACGCAAAGAATCCTTCTTAGCGATAACTTTTGTTACGCCTTCCTTCTTTAAACCTTTGAAACCCTCTTGAGCTTTTTTGATCATATCAAATTTAAACTGTAGATTAACCTGGTGTTGCTGCACTCTCTTTAAGTCAGCAGCCGATTCAGCAATTTCGTTTGCGGGAACTTTGTTTTTCTGGGCGAAAGCAATGCGAGACGCAATCGCCTTCTCACTGGCACGAAGTTGTTGCAGTTTGCTAGTGATG
>CAYPZY010000106.1:0-8755 GCA_964415155.1 uncultured Bdellovibrionales bacterium | reverse complement strand
CTTTTTTGTTTTTGATTGGTTTTGCGATTTTCGCCAATTCGTCTAAGCATGTTTTTACAGCTTTATCGATACCTTTTTTCACTGCCATTGGATTGTGACCAGCAGTTACGATTTTGCTTCCTTCACGGAAGATCGCTTGTGCAAGCACAGTTGCAGTTGTCGTTCCGTCACCAGCGTCTTCATTAGTTTTGCTAGCAACTTCTTTTACCATCTGTGCGCCCATATTTTCGAACTTGTTTTCAAGATCGATTTCTTTTGCCACAGTCACACCGTCTTTAGTGATCAGTGGAGCACCAAAAGACTTTTCGATAACCACATTGCGACCTTTAGGTCCAAGTGTCACTTTCACGGCGTTAGCCAATGTATTTACGCCTTTTAAAATCAGGCTTCTAGCTTCTTCGCTAAAACGTAATTCTTTACTCATAAATCCTTCTCCCCAATTAATTAATTATTCCTAAAACGTCTTCTTCACGAATCATCAAATATTCAGTGCCATCAAGTTTTAATTCAGTGCCAGAATATTTGCTGAAAAGAACTGTATCGCCAGCTTTAACTTCGAGCGGAACAGTTTTTCCATCTTCAAGAACACGGCCTTTGCCGGTAGCTACAACTTTACCTTTTTGTGGTTTTTCTTTTGCCGTATCGGGAATGTATAATCCTCCCGCTGTTTTTTCGTCTTCACCTGTACGACGCACTAAAATGCGATCATGTAAGGGGCGAACGTTTACGCTTGCCATATTAAGTGACCTCCTACTTAGAAATGGATTGTTTAATTAAAAATAAACAAATGCCTAATGTTAAAAATAACAATCAGTAATATGGTTGTGGTCGATTTTCTGTCAAGATAACCGCAGAATAATTTAATAAACCGATCTTGTTGCGCAATGCATTATCTATTTTATAGAAGCCGCGTTTGCAGGAACTGGTGGCGCTGAATTAGGAATTTCGCTTTTGCCTTCAGAGGGCGGCTGGTTTTTTTCACCTAAATTGTCCTTATAAAAGGAGAGTAGGGTTGCCACATCATCGCGGCTTAATTTTTTAGCGGCTTGTTGAAGAGCCTTTTTGCCGTCTTTATGTTTACTTAAGTAGATCACGAAATAATCATTAACCGTGAGGTCTTTACTCATCTCGAGTGAAAGCAGTGCCTTGTATAATTCTTCATCGTGGCCAGGCGTGGCTTTTGCTTTTTTCACCGAAGTTTGAGCTTCTTTAACCTGTTGGCTTTTCCAGGATTTGTACGACAACACTTCGGCCTTTGCCGTAAGACTTGTGAAGATCGCTAAAATACAAAAACTATATAAAAACTTCATCGTTTGCGCCTAAATGCATTTCTCCACTGTTCATTCAACAATAGAGTCAGTTGATATAATTCCAATAACTATGCCACCTTTCCTTTTTATTAGTGTCCTTGATGGCTGGAATAAGGAAGAGTTGAGTGCGGTGTTTGTCACAGGCAGTTGCGAGTGTTGCCAGTAAAGGTCCCCGGAGGTGCTCTTCTCGGCACAATTTAGGTAGCAAAATTAGGAAGTTATACTCTGAGAAGGTGAAGATTTTTCTGTGAAGAATTTGCTCGTAAATTATTTACCATCATCAAGAAGTGGCAAATCCTTTACGCTTTTAGCACCAAGAGACTCCAATTTTTTTGCTTGGCCAAGGACGCGGCTATTGAGTCTTTTCACGTTACTTTCGTACTCACTCTTTGCCTTGTCGATGTAGTCACCCATCTTCATAAAGCCTTCGGTGAAATCGACAATACGCTTGTGAAGTTCAATTCCTACCTCTGAGATCTGGCGTGCGTTTAAGGCTAGCTTCTCTTCGTTCCAGCCGAAACGAATAACCTTTAATAAGCCAATCAAGGTTGGTGGTGTGGCAATGAGAATTTTTTTAGCCAAGGCGTATTCCATTAGATCGGGTTGTGATTCCAAAGCAGCATACAAGAAGGATTCGTTAGGCAGGAATAAAACGGTGAAGTCCGCTGTATTACTGAAGCGCTGACCATATTCTTTTTTGCTTAAGCTATTTATGTGATCACGAATGTGTTTGCCGTGTCGAGCAATCTCGATGTTGCGTTGTTCGTCGTTAGTGGCATCGAGATAGGCAATAAAGGCATCGAGCGGAGTTTTGGCGTCGACCAGAACGACTCGCCCACCTGGCATTTTTACCGTCATATCAGGAATTAGCTTTGCGCCCTCGGTGTCGGTTTGCACATCTTGAAAAGTAACGTCGGCAAATTCTGACATGCCCGCTAGTTCGATGCAGTTTCTTAATTGCATTTCACCCCAACGCCCACGAATGTGAGGACGCTTTAAACTGTCTTTCAGAGCAAGGGTTGCCTGGGCCAACATCTGACCTGATGAGGCGAGAGTTTTTAATTCC
Organism: uncultured Bdellovibrionales bacterium; assembly: GCA_964415155.1. Taxonomy (GTDB): domain Bacteria; phylum Bdellovibrionota; class Bdellovibrionia; order Bdellovibrionales; family SG-bin7; genus CAYPZY01. The sequence continues at coordinate 6,379 of CAYPZY010000106.1, read as the reverse complement.
GATTCCACCTTCTGATAAGATCGCTGCCGTTCGCGTTCCATTTCCTGTACGTGTTTTTGATAGCTTTGCAGAGTTTCACCGAGCGGTTTAATTAAATTATCGATGGCTTGCTGGCGCTTTTCTAAATCGTGCCCGGCGGTTAGGTTTTCCTTTTCGAGTGTCGATTTGGCGAGTTCAATAAATTGCTTACTATTGCCTTCGAGAACTGAAGTAGCCATGTTTTTGAAAACGCCTTCGAGTGATGTCGACGCTTCTTTTAAAAATTCGTGCGATTGTTTGGTTAAGCTTAACTCTGTTTGCAGTTTTATATTTTCTGTTTTTAAAACGTTTAGGCGAATGAAATGGAAAATGACAAAACCCACGAGGAGCGCTGATAAAATAACCAGTGATATGACTAGCATATTAATGTGTTTAGTGGTTTCGCTTAGCTGACGCAAGTGTTCTTCGCTGCGTTAAACTCAGTATTTGCCCTCTTCCCAGAAATCCTCTCATAATTAGAAAACAAATTGGAGAGTTCATGTTAAATCTAGTTTTAATTTTATTTTTTCATTTGGGAAGTGAAGCTGCTGAAAAGAAAAACCAGCCAACTCCCGTGCCTGCGCCTATCACAGAAAAGGCGCCTGCCGTAGCACCGTCAGGTTTGCGCAAGAGCGATCGCTATTTTAATTTAAGCCAAGAGGAGCGCCAGATTTTGGATAATGGTGAGATAGGTACTGGCCGGTACGTGGTCGGCGGCATTTTGGGAACTTACCCGCTTGGACTTGGTATTGGTCATGCGATTCAAGGTCGTTACTCTGAGAAGGGTTGGATTTTTACAGTCGGTGAGTTGGCGTCAGTAGCGTTGGCTGTGACTGGACTTAGCAATTGTGTGTACTCCTCAATTTACTATCGAGATTGCGACGTGAACGGCCCGTTTTGGCTGGGAATTGGCGCCTATATTGGTTTTCGCATTTGGGAAATTGTTGATGTTTGGGCCGCACCCCCTCAGATCAATCGCCGTTATCAAGAATTAAAGCGTCATATGGACGACGAAACACGAATTTTCATTTTACCCAAAGACCAAAATGTTTTGGTTGGCTTGTGTCGAAGTTTTTAATCATGGATGTAAGAGTTAGTTTAATCACATTGGGTGTCGGCAATCTGAAAAAATCAAAAGAATTTTACCAAAAAGCTTTTGGCTGGAGTGCTTCGTCTGCCAGTAATGAATCAGTTGTTTTTTTTAAAACCAAGGGCGCCGTTGTTGCATTGTTTGGTCGCGAATCACTGGCCGATGATGCAAAAGTCGATAGTGTCGGCAGAGGCTTTCGTGCTATTTCCTTAGCGCATAATGTGGCGACGAAAACGGAAGTGGCAAAACTCCTAAAGAAAGCTGAAGAGGCTGGTGCTAAAATCACTAAACAAGCGCAAGATGTTTTTTGGGGTGGTCACGCTGGTTATTTTGCTGATCCCGATGGGCATCTCTGGGAAGTCGCGTGGAATCCACACTTTCCACTGGATGCTAACGGTGAACTTAAACTTCCCTAGTTGCTGGCTTGCGAGCTGCCGCGTCCGATGTAGGAGTTACCTAGCAAATAGACTTTGGCAGCTGACTGGCATTTTCACAACCGAGTAGTTTAACATCTTGTTCAAAGACGCTGCCATGCCGGCTGTATTTTGTGTGCCGAAGAGTTTTTTCGAACTGTTTTCGAGCGAATAAGCGCGGATAAAGCGAATGATACTTTCGTCGCCAACGGCGGCAATCATGAAATCAATCATCTTGGATGAAATGGGTGCGCCAATGACAACCTCAAGATTTTGTTTTTCGATCTTATCGAGGTTTTGCATAAAAGTCTCAATGCCATTTGTGAAACTGCCGGAACCTTGATAAGTCAGCGGTGTTATCTCAACTTCAAAGCCCATTTGGCGGAGTTCCTTAATCAGTCCCAAAGTGAATTTGTCTTGAGTTTCTGAAGAGCCAGATAAAACGGAACCCTGTGGGTAAAGCAAAATGTTATTGGTTTTCTTAGCCTGCAAATTCTGTAAGATTTCTTTTACCGATGGCTGATCATTAGTCACGACAGCTAAAGAGCCAATCTGCTGGAGTTGTGACATAATGATGGAATCGAAAACAGGATGACTCTGCAAGGGGGTAATGATGGTAATCTTTTTACTTTTTGCAGAGTTTAGTAGTTGTTCTTTACCGCGAACATTTAACTGAATTTTTAAGTTGTCTACTACCACACTCTCGCTGATCGCTGAAGAGGGATTGTTCACTAACGGTCTAAATAATCCCGTGATCGCCGTCTTAACCAAATTGGGTGAAGCCTTAACGAGGCCTTTAATAAAGAGGTAGATCCCTTTTGACTTCTGCGCGAGGCGATTCCAAAAACCGCTTAACTCAAAATTGCCGTTAACCAAATCAAAATAACCTTTAGCAACCGTGAAGAAATCGCGGATGGTATTACTGCGGAGTGGACTATCTTTTGCCTGACCCTTATAGGTCTCGCTAAGTTGCGTCGCCTGATTCAACATCTCTCGCATTGATTTAAGAGCAGCAAGTTTCGCAACTTCTTTGCGCGTGTAAATCTCCTGCATTGCACTTAGAGTTCCCTGAATATAAAAATCCGTCTGTTTTTGTGTGAGATCGTCAAGAGTGGCTTGAATTTTTTTCTGGTAGATATTCCATTTTGAAATAGCTCTTTTAGCAGCTTCTTGATTTCCCTTAGAAATCGCGTTTTCAACCGTCTCCTGTAAAAATAAAACGCTAAATTGTGATTTCTCGAAATCCGCTTGCATTCCTTCCAATTGCTTTTCTAAGGAGATAACTTCTTCCCACTTTTGTGCCTGTTCGGCGGTTGCTTGAGCCACCGTCTTTTGTTCTTTAGTCGCCGATTTACCATTCACGTTTTCGTAATGCGTGCGATTACTGTTGGGATATACCGCAATACGTTTTCCTGTTTTTAGTTCAATTTCGTCGGGTGTGGTTTTTAAAAGATGTCTTAGACTTCTTTTCAATTGATAGATCGAAAGTGGAAAGCCTGCCGTTTTGTAGATATTCTGGGAGTTGGCCACTGCTGTGTAGCTGGCGATTTCAGTTCTTAAACTGGCATCTGACTCAAAAAGCTTGGTGTAATGGTGAAGTACATCGAGCGGCATAGTGAGATGGCGCTTTTTATCAAAACTGGTATCATATTCACTGCGGAAACCACCGGCGCGTAACAAGCGAACAACAATGTCAGCACAGTTATTATCGATATGATGCCAACGCGTTTCACCGCGGCGCCACTCATCATCAATCAATTGAACTTCTTCAAGCATTTTCTGAATTTTAGCAGGATCAACGCCGCTGACTCTGACAGATATATTGTTGCGACCGTAAGCGCTGCCAAATGCATCGGTATGGCCGACGTTTTGGTAAGGGCGGTCCACACCATAAAGGTAGTCTTGCAGAGACGACTTGTGAATTAACTGCGGTTCATTTCCCAATATGGCTCGTCCATTAGCGGTATAAACGGTGTCTTTAATTCTAATAGCAAGATGACCAAATGGATTTGGATCACCTTTAAAATATTTTTTGTCCGTGGAGATAGCGTAAGCCAAAAGAATCTCCACATCGACAGGGCTATCCTTTTCAAGTTGGTTAAGTGACTCCTCAGCATTGACCACAGTTTCGCCCCACTCAAGGCCCAGTCGATAATTAACTTCGGGCAGGTAGGATCGGGCGTTGAAAACAAAATTGGTGATCGCTCCTAAATTAAAGCTATTTCTAAATGACAGCTGATTGCGGAACATCTCTCGCTGTAATTCTTGGTCGGCGAAAACGCGTTTCACATCCTGACCAATTTGTGATTGATCGCGATTAACAACGGCGAATTTCTCATCCTCAAAAATTTTTGCGTTGTCCCGTTCGTGGCCTCCGTAAACGTCTAACAAAATAATTGGTTTATTAATCGCAAAGCCTTCCGTTGGTGATAAACCACCACTTTTAGTGATGAAAAGGTCGGAAGATTTAATTAAATTTAAAAGCTCCTCATTAGGAATCATTTTGCGGATATCTAAAACAATATCCTTTGGCAAAGTCCCTTTCATTTGAGAAAGGTTTTTAAAGTGTTCTTTGTTATTTGCACAGATGGCAACGATCTGAATAGGTCCACCCACGTCTTTGACAATCTTCTCGACGATCAGTGGGTAATCGCCGACACCTTCACCGCCGCTTGCTAAAACAATGGTTTTAATATTGGGATCAAGTTTCTGACTTTTCAAAAACTCCGTTCGGTTAATTGGTGTGAACACCTTGGGATTTATGGGCATTCCTGTACTAATAACTCTTTCTGGATTTACATTTTGTTCTTCCCAAAGATTTTTTAATAGCGGCATTCCCACAAAAGTCATGTCGACACGTTTGGAAAGTCGTGGAAAGTAGCCCTGGAAATAATCGGTGTGTAACCAACCGATGGGAATGTTGTGGATCCTACCCATTTCTCGCAAATCGCCAAGAGCTTGAGCGGAACCGTAGTGAGTGGCAATAATAGCGGTGGGGCCAAAGCTAATAATGTCTCTATAGAGTTTTTCTTTATTATAATATTGTTTTAACTGAGTGAGAGAGGGAACGGCATTACCCTTTTCCATAAAGGAACGAAAGAATCCGTCAAAAGTGTCAGGTTTGTTTTTTACCAACCACCAATAGATCTTTTCATGCACATAATCCTCAACGGGATTACTGTAGGTTCTGATATCTACCAACTGAACAATCGTCTTTGGATCTTTTTCTTTAAGATTTTTTTCTATGGCCCGCGCGGCACTTAAGTGGCCCATACCTATGGAAGAATAATAGATAAGTACCTTCGGTGAAACTTCCGCACTATAAGAAGTAGCTAGGACAACCGAAAATAGTAGGGATACAAAAAACTGCAAACCGTATTGCATATATCTCCTCAGCGACGTACCGTGTTTAGTGTCGGTCACTAGAGCAAACTGCCTGCCACGCTGAGATTACCTCAACTGTAAATAATATAGACATAAGAGCGATTTTTGGCGCAAAAACGTCACTGGCGCCAACTTTTGCGGTCTTAGAAGCACATTAAAACGCTGGACGAGAGCAAGAGCACGTTATCTGTTTTTTTGGAATTGCAGGCATTTAGAAAACTACTGACACAATTTTTAAATTAAATAGGAATTTTAGAAGTGTAATTCACTTATCGCACTCTGAAGTTCAGCCTGGCGACGCTCGGCACTCCAACCAAGTTCATTGCCAGCCAACTCAACAACACGACCAATGGCTTCGCGAGTAGCAGCGCGTTCAAGAAAAGCTAGGCGAATGCGACGGGCGAGAATGTCGGCGATGGTGCGAGCCCCCTCGGCGCGAATGGCATAAAGTACTTCTGCTTCAAGAAACGGATGGTTTTTAGCTAGACGGGTGAGTAAATTTTCAGATTTTGCTATCGCAAGTACTTCGCGAGCGCCGTCACCATAATTGTGAGCCAAGTGAGCGGCCACGTCGGGCTCAATACTGAATTGAGTCTCGAGCTGACCAGCTAGCTCCGCCGAATACTCGCGGCCGCCGACAAGGATCAGATTTTCGGTTTGGCTCTCTGCTTTTGTTGGGTGGAGATCTGCAGCTTGAATGGCTTGGTCGACCACGTCGAGGGCCATTTTTCTGTATGTCGTCCACTTGCCGCCAGCAATCGTTATGAGTCCTGATTCACTAATTTGAACAACGTGATCGCGCGCAAGCTTCGCTGTATCTTGAGTTCTTGGGTCAGAAACCAGCGGCCTAATCCCAGCCCAGTGCGAGAGAACGTCTGCTCTTGTCGGCCGGGTGTCGTAGTATTTGGCGACTTGATTCAAAATATATTCAATATCTTGTTCGGTCGCTTTTGGATTTGAATGCACATTGGCTGGAGCATCGGTTGTTCCCACCAAAGTATGTCCTTCCCATGGAAGGATAAACAGAACGCGACCGTCATCAGTTTTTGGAATTAACATTCCTGTCTCTGGTGGAACAAATTTTTTGGATAGAACGATGTGGGTACCGGCGGCGGCTGCAATCATGCCTTTAGCGTTTGGATCATCCATCTTACGTATGCGGTCACTGAAAGGCCCAGTCGCATTCACCACCACTTTTGCTTTCACAGAAACAGTTTGTCCTCCGAGAGTGTCTTCAATAATAGCTCCGCGAACAATACCGTCAGTTTTTTGCAGAGCCGTTACACGGGCGTGGTTGACGATTGAAGCTCCGCCTTCTTGGGCTGTTCTCGCTAAAGCTACAGCAAGGCGTGAATCATTGAACTGGCCATCGTAATAAAGCACGCCGCCTTTAAGTCCCTTGTGTTTCATAAGTGGGAACTCACGCTTTAGCGTCTCCGCGCTCACAAATCGACTTCTTGGTAAATTGCTAGAG
>CAYPZY010000105.1:0-8796 GCA_964415155.1 uncultured Bdellovibrionales bacterium | reverse complement strand
ATTCGTATCATCGATGAAGAAAATAAATTGCGCACGATCGCAGGTATTAAAAGTATGGCGGGGCATGGTCTCGATAAATTGTTAGCGCGCTTTGCAAAAATTAGAAGGCTTAAATTTAAAAACAGCAGTGCTGACAATCAAACTCTATTTCCCACTGGTTTATATATAGGCGATGGCGGTGCCAATGCGATTGGCCATATCAATCTGTCCAGTGGTGTCTTTACGGTTCGGGGCGGTAATATGGTTTCCAAGGGCGCTGTTGTTGGTTCGGTTTTTTCGGCAAGTAATTACATTGGCGATAACTATGCACGTATCTCAGGTGGAATTATTGGATTTGATCCAGTGGGATTGCTGACCTTCTATGGTAGCGCCGCTTATATTTTTCGAGTGGATACTAATGGACTAATTCAAGCTATTTTAAACGGTGCAAACCCTTATGATACCGCAGCTGATGGTGCAACGGCGACTAATTACAATACGCGATACTATGGTGCTTGGCAGGGGCTTATTTACGATGATCATGGCAATCTCTACATTGGACCACAGGCGGCCGTTACACCTAATCCTTTTATTCCCAAATTCATGCGAGTGGAAATCGCTAATAACAAAATCTACAAGGTCATAGGTGGGACAGCCAATGCGGCGAGTGCTGACGACGCATCAGCTGGTTCTGCAGTTAATAAGGATATTAGTTGCACCTATGGGGCTTACGGTGGGGGTTCTTGTCTTATGGGCGAGTACGATACCACCAATAATCGTTTGTTATTTGCGGAAGGACAAAAAATAAGGTTTGTCACAACTCCGTACAACACAGCAACTTCAACACTTGGGACACTTTTGAGTGCGGGCCGTAATGTCGGCGCCTTTTATTACAAGTCAGGCCAAAATCACGTTTACTATATATCGGGAACCTCCTTGTATTGCTATGATTTGTCGGCGGCCAATCCTGCTGGTTGTAATAACACTGCTATTACGATTCCGGCACAGCTAGGAACTCTATCTGATGAAGCCATTGAGCGTGACGATGCCGGAAACGTTTACGTTGTAAGTTCGGGTGGACGAAGTATATTTAAGTACTCACCATAATGTTAACTGCTCGAATTTGGTGTAAAATAGAACACATGTAATATTTACAAATCAGTGTAAAATCAATAGTTTATATTATCATTAAGACATCAGATACATTTTCCGATTGCGAAACTTGAGCACAGATGTTATTTTAACGCTCTATGTCAAACAGGGAACGTATTACTGAAAAACCAAAAGTGCGGGAGTATTTGAGCGCGCGGGAATTCTTAAACGCCGTTTATAATTTTCGCAAAGAAAAGGCGGCGCATTTTTCTTATTCCACTTGGGCGGCTGAGCTTGGTTTTAACAGCCGTTCCTATTTACGTTTGGTTATTGTCGGTAAACGAAACTTTACTGATCAGTCCTTAGATGTATTTATTCGCGGTCTGAAATTCACGAGCGCCGAAGCTAACCATTTTTTAAATTTAGTCAAATTCGAACAGGCTTCTGAGTTTGCGCAACGACAAACGCATTTTGAGCGCGTACTAAAAGGGTACAAAAAATCTAGTCGGCAAGTTCACGACTACTATGCTTTTTTCTCTTCGCATTTTGGCCCACGCTTACAGGTGCTCTTAAGTCTCACGGATATCAGAAAAACTCCCGAGAAATTAGCTGAGCTTTTGGGTGCGCCTCTAACGGTTGTGAGTGATCTCTTACAAAATCTTGAAAGCATTGGTTTGGCCAAGAAAAATTCCAGTGAATGGCAAAGTACCACCAATGATTTTGAAGTCGCCGATAAATGTGGCGACATCGCTCTTAAATCCTTTTATCAAAAAAGTTTTGAAGACGCTGTAAAAGCGATGGAGTTACCCTTTGAAAAACGTAAATTCGATTCCTTGCTTTTACCATTAACTTCTGAAGAGTATTCAGAGTTAAATCGCGAAATACAATTAGTGATCGAAAAATTATTTTCCAAATTTAGCGCTTCCACTGGCAACGGTCGGGAGCTTTATCAAATTATTTTTAGTTCAATCCCGGTGAGTCAGCCGATCATCCGCGAAAAGACCACAGAGTCTTCTCGCGCGCCTGAGGCAATTAAGACCTCGCCGTCTTCGTCTGAGGAGAATCGCTTATGACGAAAAAGATTTTTATAAATATATTGGTCTCTCTATTACTAACCCAATCCGCGTTTGCAGAAGCTGGTGGTGGCCGCGTGGGTGGTCCCGCCGCAAGTGCAGGACTTGATGACTTGCCAACGGGACCTGAATCGGCATCCGAAGGCGTAGTCCTTCAGCCGCCAGTACTAGGTGAGGCCCCATCCTCGACGATTTTTATTAAAGCCCCAGAACAACGATTATCTGTGAACGCGCGACTCTGTAACGTCGATCTAAACGGCGACCTAATTGCTCGCTCATGTAAAAGGAACTTTGTTGGAACGACGAATGTGCCCTTAAAAGTCCTGCCTGGCTATTATCTAATTACCGCAGGAAAAGAGCATGAAGATTTCTTCACGGAATATAGCTCTAGACCCGTGCATGTTAAGGTAAATCAAGTTTTACAAATCGAAATGAAGAAGATCGATCTCGGCAAAAACCCGGGTGGAATTCTTTTGGGAATTGATTATTCAAAAAGATCTGAGCTTGAAAAGGCCCTAAGTGCGAAGTGGGGAGAAGCGGCGGTGGTAAGCCCAGTAGGTTTTGTCGGTAACTCGTCTGAAATTGCCGAATATAGATATTTTTCTGTACCTGTTAATCAGTTCCTGGAGAGCATGTGCTCGGAGGACTCTGCCAAAATTGATAATTTTATGAAAAGTCTCAGAAACAACTATCAAGAGTATAGCTCCCTTTATCGATTTACTTGGCAATCGATAACCATTCTCGCACAGAAATTTAGGTCAAACCCTTCTTTTTACCGAGAGTTATGTCCCCAGTCGTTGGATGATATGAGTTTTTGGACAAATAGGTTTCAAGTGAAACGTTTAAAAAACGAGAATATTAACGAGAATAAGGATAGCGACCAATACTATTTCACTTTACTGAAGATTCAAGGACCGCTCTATAAACTCAGATTCGTTAGTGATTCAGCAGGTAATGTAACCGATGTAGAGCTGTTGGCGGATGCTGAAGGATTAGGTAGGTCGTCATTTGGTCTCACTAGACTTCTTCTCTTAAAAAGCCCTCTTTACGTTTTTCCGGGCCATTACTTCGTAGTTTACAATTTCAAAGCTCCTTGGCCCAATGAAACCAAAAGCTTGGAAAAAGTCCAATATGGTATTGAGATTAAGTAAACTTATTTTACTTGGGGTGCTGATGGCACCTCAAGCCTACGCCAAAGAATTTGCACGCTTTCTTTACGATATGAATCTGAAGGCGCCCAATTACTTTCAAAATGAAAATGACTGTGGCAAAAAGCCGGCACGATTTTTTATGAGTGGAACGGTTAAGAGTGACTTTGCCTTTCAGTTTGGGCCCTTGCCAGTGTTTATCTCCGAACGTGCCCAAAAATCTTGTTCCTTAAATAAAGCTGAAGTTATGAGTTCTTTTGGTGATTACGAGGACCTCAATAAAAAACTAAATCGCCTTCGCGATAATAGCGGAAACGTGCAAATACTGGTCGATGATTTATCTGATTCGCCTACTAAAATTTTCCGCTTTTTTATTCCCAGTGAAAATACGATTTATCTCGACTGCCGATTGATTTCTCAGAAGTATGTGATTCCATCGCTGGCCCATGAACTGACCCATGTCATGATAGCGAATCACCAAGCCGAATCTTGGTTTGAAGAAATGCTGGCTCAGTTAATGGAAGCCGAAGTCGGTGGCTGGGTTCCTTTGCGAAGTGTTTCGACGTTATCTGAAAGAAATATTTTGCCACCTGTGTTTTTGCAAGATTCTGAATTTGGCGAGAGCCAAGACTACGGAATAAGTTTCTTAATGGGGAATTACCTCTTAAAGAATTTTGGCGGTTGGGAAACCTTACGTTCAATGTTGGGTGAAACCGAAGACTTAAATCATGTTTCCCGTTGTGACATCGAAAATTTTAGGAAGGTTTCCTTTCAGCGCGGGCAAAGTGCACTTGCTAAAAAAATGTTTTCACCTACTGTCATTCAGCGCTTCACCCCCAAAGGGTTACTCCGCCAGTTTGCCGTCGCTGCCACCCAAAATATTGCTTCAAACCCGTATTTCCAAATTCCGGGGTGGAGCACTCCTGATGAAGATAGTGATATTCTTGACAGAGTGCAGTCCCTAAAACCGAGTCAGTTTTTGCGCTTGCCAGTGAATACAAAAGTTGAATCTCTAAATAAAGATCTCGAAATTTATTTGGTTGAATATTCGCAAGAGTCTTTTCGTATCGGGCCTCCAACTAAGAAATATGGATTAACAGGTGAGGATGTGAATCGCTTTTATCTCCTAATCAATACAAGTGACCGGGATATAGTTATAAAGTGATTTCGCGGCCAGTAGGTTTCTTCAGTGATCTAGTCATCACTTATTAGAAGTCATAGAATTTGTGGTCCCACTAAAGCAGAGTAATTTATAAAATTTTCCCGATTGTGGCGTCTGATGCCACACTTTGTGGCGAAATAGTTGGACTAAATCTACCGTCGTCTATAGAAAGACGACACATGACTTTAAATTATTTGAACAGTAACCAGTCTGTCGATTACAGGATTTGGTTGCAAAATCACTTTGATGTTCGAACAAAAAGAAACGCCCGCTATTCATTGAGGGCTTTCGCGAGGCTTTTAGAAATCGATCCCTCTTCTTTGTCGCAAATACTCGCTGGCAGGCGGGGCGTTTCACTTAAATTGCTTAATAAATTTTGTACTAGGCTAGGTGTTTCTCCGGATGAAGTCGCAAGAGTAACGCAGGGCTACTTACTGAAAGTGACGGGTGCCTTTCCTCCCAAAATGAACGATGATTACCATCAACTAAGCCTCGACACTTTTGCCATCATTTCGGAATGGTACCACTACGCGATTCTCGAGCTTACTTTTGTGAAAGGGTTCAGTTCGAAACCACAGTGGATTGCCAAGATGTTGGGGATTTCCGTTCAGGAAACTAAGACCGCCATTGAACGACTTCAGCGCCTTGATCTATTAGAAGAAAAAAACGGCAAACTTAAAAAGACAAAAAGTTTTTTAACGAATTTTTCCGATGGTATAACTTCTTCCGCTCTTAAACATTTTCAAAGACAAGTTTTGCAGAAGGCGCTGGAGTCCATTGATGTTGTTCCGCAAGATTTTAAGGACATCACCTCGATAACTTTCCCGATGGATTTAAAAAATATGCGCGCTGCGCGAGAAAAAATAAAGGCTTTTCGGCGAGAAATGTGCGCTTCACTCGAGAACGGTGAGCCAACGGCCGTTTATAATTTGGCAATTCAACTTTATCCCATTTCCAAGTCTATAGGAGAATTAAAATGAAATTGAGTTTTTTTCTGACGTTAATGTTTTTTGCTCAGGCATTTGCCGCTAGTGAAGGCGGCAGTGAAGGTGGTGGCGCCGGTAGCGAAGAGGCCAAAGTGTTTTCAAAGGTTGCCAACCGTCACGCCCAACTACTGGTAGCGGATGCGAAAACAAAACCTTATGGTGACCAATTGGTGGAGACCTTAAAAAATGTTGAGATTTATTTGGTGCCTTCACTATCAACTGCCTGCGATGGCCGAGCAAAGGGTTCCGAATACGCTTATTCCTGCCCGGGTAAAATTAATCTCCTGAAATCCGTTTGGGCCAATGAGCCAGAGGGCAAAGGCTGGCTAAGTGATGTCAGACGAGCTGAGACTCACTGGGATGATATCCTCCATGAAGTCTTTCGAGCGGGTAATCGCCAATCTCCTCACTTTGTAACAGACGATGCCGGTTACTCGGTAGTTGTTGGTGAGTTGGGCGTTAAATCAGAAAATGCTGATCCCGTTTTTGCGAATTTAAGAGAAACTTTTAAAGCGGCTTTGATCCCGACTCCACAGTCATTAAAATTTGGTTCTGGATTTGTTTGCTTTGCTAGATTTGCTTCTGAGACAGATAATGAATGGTATCGAAATAATAAGATGCCTTTTGGTTTATCCTTTCACAAAATTGGAAGTATTGCTGTACTCCGCTACCTTTATTCCACCAGCAGCGCTGATGCGCCTCTGGCGTTTTTACCAGAAGGTTTAATTGGAATCTTGAATGGGTCTAAAGCATATAAATTTGCTTATCGACAGACTCCAGACGGAAATATTGTGGAGGAAAGATTGGTGCAAACTGAAGAGAGTGAGTTACTTCCAGGAGTATCTGATCCCAAATGGTTCACGGTCGGTTATTCTACGTGCCATACTGGAGATAACTACAGAGCACCAATGTTAGAAGTTCGATAGCAATTCTAAGGAGAATGAATGAAACACTTGTCAATTTTAATTTTATCGTTTGTAGTTGCGAAATCTTTCGCTGGCGTTCCTGCAGGACTATTACCACCTTTCGTTTTGGATCCCAACAAAACTGAATGTTATTTAGATTCAGAAGAGTACGCACTTCAGCTAAAGTATGAGGGACAAGTTATTCATAAGGGACGCAGTAGAGAATACGTCGAATACAATTATACAAACTTGCTACGCTGTCGCCAGATACTTGAACATGCTAAATCAAAGGGATTAAAGATCGTGATGAAGCGTGGAAGTGATCGCACGAGCAATTACTCTAAACAGAATGATCACGGCGAAGTATCTTGGGGAGATCCTGATTTTCTAACTCTTACCAGCAAAGAAATCTTACTCGAAGACATGGCATCGAAAATTCAGCAACTTGAAGAACGCATTAAAAGGCTTGAAAGTAAGAACTAAATTTTGATTTGGTGTTGATAGCTGCGAAGCGGCCGTTAACTGTTAACGGCGTCTGCCGTTACTACTGCGGCCATAAGCTAGATCGATTATTTTATTAAATCTATCAATTTTACTTTGTCGGATCATCACAGTATTTCTCCTTTACTGAAGTAAACACATAAGGAGACAGACAATGAAAAAGACTTTTATGGCAATCTTGATGACAATCACTGGCGCAAGTGCCCATGCAACAAATTATCAAAAGTATGTTTGCAAGGACGTAGCTAGTGGGTAAACGGTTGCTAAGTTTGGCGTGCAGCCAGATTGTTCGGCGCTTCCACTTGGCTGCGCCTATGTTGAGTACGGCGATTTTCAAAAAGCAATTGGGACTTACGACTATCATGAGGAAAGGTGTCCAAGCAGGCTATGTGGAGAATATACCTTTCAGTTAAAAGCACGCTCCACGGGAATGTCGGTGAAGTGGCCGGTTGAGTCCGTCAAAATTTCGTTTGATAATCATACGGGAGTCACCATGGGGATAGTTGAATTTCACATGGCAACCGGACGCGCTCCTCTTATTTTCAACGTCGAATGTGGATTTCGTGGGCTCTTAAAGCAAGCCTGGGAGTGAATCCTAATCACTGCTCGCGCACTTTGAAGAATTAAAACACATTTTTTACGAGTAAAAGTTACTGTGGAAAAATTATTCCACAGTAATTTATCACCCATACCCTGAATCATTGCAGCAGAATATCCTTTCGTGTAGAAGACACCCATATTTAGGAAAACACATGAAAAGAAATCAAACAATCCCGGTGGTAAGTCTTAAGAATTTTTCAAACGATTCCACTGAGCGAAGACGTATTATTAATGAAATTGGCGCTGCATTTTGTGATATTGGCTTTGTAGCAATTGAAGATCACGATATCGATTCGAATTTAATCAAAAAGGGGTATCAAGTTTCCGAAGATTTTTTTCTTAGAGATTACGAAGTTAAAAGAAAATATGAAGATCCTAGTCAGTTTGAACCTCGCGGTTTCAGCAGCATGGGTCGCGAGCACGTTCGTGGTTTAAAAACTCCCGATCTTAAAGAATTTTGGCACGTAGGCCGAGAGAACGATGAATCTGGAATCATTCAAAATAAGTACCCAAAAAATGTTTGGCCGCAAGAGGGGGCAAACTTTAAATCCACGATGCTTGAGCTCTACGATCAACTTGAAGAGTGCGCTTGTCATGTATTGGAGGCTGCCGCACTTTATCTTGGTTTGCCACAATACACGATGTGCGACATGATCACCGATGGAAACTCAGTCTTAAGGCTTGCGCATTATCCACCAGTTCCAGAGGAATGTGATCCTGCGGTATTTAGGTCAGCACCCCATGAAGATATCGATCTTGTTACGCTGCTATGTGAAGCTACTGGTGAGGGTCTCGAAATTTTAAGTAAAAGCGGTGAGTGGTTGCCTGTTCATTCTTACGAAGGTCAAATTATTGTGAATGTAGGCGATATGTTGCAAAATTTAACCAACGGATTTTATAAGAGTACGACTCATCGGGTAAGCAATAACCACAAAGACAGAAATAGACGTCTTTCAATGCCTTATTTTGTCCACCCACGTGCAGAGACTGATTTGACGCCACTGGAAATCTGTTTACAAAAGACAGGTGGCCTGGAGAGATTTCGAAGTTTAAGTGCTCGAGAATATTTCAATGAAAGATTAACTGAAATAGGCTTTGGAAAAAACTCAAACCAAAGGGTGAATAAGATATGAAAGAAAAGGAACTAGTTATTGTCACAGGTGCTGGGTCAGGAATCGGTCGCGCGATCGCTGAGATTTTTTCTGAAAATGGCTTTCCTTTGCTACTGTTAGATAGAAGCGGTAAAGCCAGTCAGCTTAAATTGCCTTTGTCGCTATCTGCGCAAGTGGACGTTACTGATCTTAAAAGCTTTAAACTGGCAGTTGAAAAAGCCGAACAACAATTTGGTCC
>CAYPZY010000104.1:0-8869 GCA_964415155.1 uncultured Bdellovibrionales bacterium | reverse complement strand
GCTTTTGGTGTGTAGACAACTTCAACGGTGTAACCCCAGGCCTCGAGCATTGAAGAAATGATAGAGGCTGAGTTGGCATTTTTGTCGACGATAAGAATGCGACCATGATGTCCATCAGACATTACGCCGCCTTCCTGTTTTCATATTCCATTGGGATAATAAGTAGCGCACGTGTTCCTTGATTTTCTTTAGATTCGACGAAGGCTATTCCCCCGTGCCATTCCGCGATGTCGCGCACTAGTGACAATCCTAAACCAATACCTTTTTGTTGATCCTCAAAAAGATAGCTACCAACAAAAGGCTCAAAAATTCCTTGGGCGACGCCCTCTTTAATTCCAGCACCTTGATCTTGAACGCAGATAATAAAATACTTTGTGTCGAGGTCAATCTGTCCACTGACGGGAGCGTAAGCTTGATCACGATGAATTTCTGCTCCAGTCTTTACCTCAAGGCCCAATGAGATCGGTGAGCTCTGGGTGTATTGTAAAGAGTTGTCTAACAGGTGATCGACCGCGATTTGTAAAAGTTCTTTATTGATGAGGGCGCTTTGTTCGGCGAGAGCCACTTTATTAAAGTGGAATTCGCGATTTTGATTTCTTTTTTTGTAAGATTGAAAAACCGTGTCTATGAACTCTTCGAGATTCGTCGAAACCCTGTGTTCAATTCCAAGCTTTTGCAAATTTTTAAACTCAAGCATCGTGCGAAGCATTTCGTCCAGGCGACCTAGCTCCTCGATGGTGATCGTAGAGAGCTGCTTTAGACGCTCTTGAGAAATTCCCCAAAAACCAGCATGGTAACCGCGTAAGAATTCTAGAGCGATGGAAATGGGTGTACGGATTTGATCCATCAAATTTAAAAGAAACTTACGTTTCATTTTTTCAAACATCTGGCGTTGTAATAAGGCCTGTTGCAGGTAATCGTTATTGGCTTTTAGCTGGTCAGCTTTTAAACCCAAGGTGTAGCCAAAAAGAGTGAAGAAAATCGTGGTACCTAAAGACATATAGGCCATCGCATTGGTTTCGATGTGTATGAGCATCCAGGTGTGGGTTAAAAAATTTACATCAAAGGGACTAAAAATAAAGCGATGAAGGGTGTAACCAATTGGCGCTCCCTGCGCAAAAACAACTGAAATCAGCGCAAACCGCGTCTTCAACGGTAATTTAAAAAAGCCCATCCATTCTAGCCATCGTTCCAAGGATCTCATCGAACCATTTCTTCCCATACCAGGCTTATCGGTTTTTACGTCTATTTTTAAAAGGTTTGCTATGTGCGTTACAAAGTGTAAATAGGGAAATTGCGCTTTTAAACTTTTCTTATTGGTGAGCGTTTGTTATCCAGTGGTTTACAAGTCAAAAGTCGGGATTTTATGAGTGATCTTCAGGGCAAAAAAGCATTAGTTTGCGGAGCTTCGCAGGGCATTGGTCGAGCCGCTGCGCGGGAGTTGGCTTTGCGCGGTTGTCAGGTCGCCGTCCTAGCTCGCACCCAAGAAAAATTGGAATCATTGATTTCGGAGTTTCCGCAAAATTGGCAACACCGAGCGATCGCAGTTGATATTTCTGATCGCGCCAACTTAAAAAGTGAAGTTGATAATCTCCTGCAAGAGTGGGGCTCGGTAGAGATTCTCGTTTGCAATAGTGGCGGCCCGAAGGCAGGTCCGTTATTGGAAGCACGAGAAGAAGAGTTTTTACAGGCGTTCAACGAACATGTTTTGGCGAACACACTTCTTGTGAAAAGTCTTGTACCTGGAATGCAGGGAGCGCGTTTTGGTAGAATCATCAACATCATTTCCACATCTGTAAAAGTTCCTATTCCAAATTTGGGAGTTTCAAATATCATTCGCGCCGCTGTCGCCAGTTGGGCCAAGACTTTGGCGATGGAGCTTGGACCAATGGGCATCACCGTTAATAACGTGCTTCCCGGTTATACAAAAACTCCACGTCTCGAAGCCTTAATAAAAGCTGCAGCTTCTCGTGAGAAAAAAACCGAAAAGGAAATTATTCAAATGTGGGAAGCGACAATTCCCTTGAAGCGATTTGCTGATCCCATCGAAGTTGCAAAAGCCGTTGGTTTTTTGGCGAGTCCCGGTGCCGCCTACATTTCTGGGATTAATCTGCCTGTCGATGGCGGCAGGACAGGTTGTTTATGAAGTTTGATGTCTTTTTTTCGATTTGCCAAACGGAAGTTGATGGCTACCTTCCCACTGAAAAGACTATGTTTCAAAATTTCTTTGACCAAGTAAAATTGGCCGATCGTTTGGGCTATGAGACTGCTTGGGTGGCGGAAACGCATTTGTCATGTCAGGTACAAAAACAAAATCCTGGCGCTGTAATTCCTCACTTCAAAGGTGAGATTGGTTTAAACACCGACATCTTGCAACTCGCACACACTGTTTTTGGTTCAACAGAACAAATAAATATAGGTTCTGCTATTCGCAACATCATTTGCAACGGCGGACCTATTGCTCACGCTGAAGCTATTCGCATGTATATGACCTTGCATGATCTCATGCCTTATCGAGATCGATTGTTAAATATTGGTTTTGCGTCTGGCCGATTTCCTTTTTCCAATTCTCCATATGGAATGGTGCCGCGCAATTTAGTGGAGCAAACAGCCTGGAACGTTGTTAAGGGTAAAGCCTTTCACGAAGCCACGGAAATATTTTTGCGTTTTTTACGTGGTGATGTTTTTGGTTCTCGCGACCTTAAAAAGAAATATTTATCCCGCCGGGATTTTAGAAATGAACAAGATTGGGTAAAAGTGCAAGGCGCTTATACCGAACAGTTCAAAACCACGGCGCCTGAACAAATCGAGATCGATTCTTTTTGGAAGTTTGATAAAGTGGGAGTCATCCCCTTTGAAGCTCCACTGGGTAGCTTGCGTCTGACCATTGGTTCACACGATGCCAACGCCCAAAATTTGGCAAACGAATTTTTACCCGTCGGCGTCTTTAATTTGTCCATCACTCCTGCTGGAGAAATTGAGGAAACGCATCAGCGTATGCAAAAGAAATTTCATACCTCGGGTGCCTGGAGCAGATCGCTCATGCCGCGAACTGTTTTAGTTTTCTTAGACAGTGAAAAGGGGAGTGCGGAAGAACAAAATCGCCGAGCGAAAGATCAGGGAAACAAAGTCTTAAGTAATTACTGGAAGGCTGTCGAAGGTACCCTTGATCAAAAGAAAATTGACAATGCCGTTGATAATGCCCTGTCAGGAAACCCTGAGTCGGTGGCTGAGCAAATCCGTAAGCGGTTTCACCCTGATGATCGTTTAATGTTGTGGTTTGATTTTAATAATCATGACAACGAAGCTGTTAAGAAAAGTATGACATCGTTTATGAAGGAAGTTGTCCCTCTCCTTAAAGGTTGGTGTTAGCGATGGAAATGATCGAAAATTTTATCAATAACGAATTTTTACCCCCCCGAGAAGGTCGCTATCTTGATAACTACAACCCTGCAACGGGAAAAGTTTATTCGCGACTTCCTGATTCCAGAGACGAAGACGTGGCCATGGCAGTAGTTGCCGCTAAAAAAGCATTTCCAAAATGGTCAAAAAAAACGGCCCAGGAACGCGCCGATTATCTTTTTAAGATTGCTGATCTGATCGATAAAAATCGCGAGGCCTTAGCCGCGGCGGAAAGCCGTGATCAGGGTAAAACGGTGAAGCTTGCTCGCGAGGTCGATATACCGCGCGCTTCATTAAATTTTCGCTTTTTTGCCGGTAAGATTTTGCAGCAACAAGAAATGTCGACAACGGTAGGCGACACTTTACTGAATTATACCTTGAGGCAACCCGTCGGTGTCGCAGGCCTTATTTCGCCGTGGAATTTGCCACTTTATCTTTTAACCTGGAAAATCGCGCCCGCCCTAGCGGCAGGTAATACCGTTGTTTGTAAGCCATCGGAATTTACTTCGATGACAGCGTTCTTGTTAGCCAAAATTCTTGTTGAGGCGGGGCTTCCTGCCGGCGTTTGTAACATCGTGTTTGGAACTGGTGAGCGCGCTGGTTCTGTTTTGGTGGATCACCCCAGTGTTCCACTTATTTCTTTTACTGGCGGTACCGTTACTGGTGAGAAAATTTATAAAGCAGCCGCGCCAAATTTTAAAAAGATCAGTCTTGAGCTAGGCGGAAAAAACCCCAACATCATTTTTGATGATGCCGATCTTACTAAATGTGTCCCAACAACGGTGCGCTCAAGTTTTCAAAATCAAGGCGAAATTTGTTTGTGTGGCTCCCGCATTTATGTGCAAGAAAAAATTTACGATCAGTTCTTAGAACAGTTTAAAGCGGAGACTGAAAAACTAGTTGTCGGTGATCCTAGCGATGAGAAAACTTTTATGGGTCCCTTAGTCTCGGCTCAACACTTGGATAAAGTTGTAAGTTGTATTGAACAAGCTCGAAAAGAAGGCGCCACAATCTTGACGGGCGGAACGCGTCCCAAACTTTCAGATGAATTTGCTGGCGGTTATTTTTTAAATCCGACGATTATCACTGATCTTGATCGCTGCTCCGACTTAATGCAGACCGAAATCTTTGGACCTGTTGTTACTGTTACAAAGTTTAAGTATTTACCAGAGGCTGTCGAGTGGGCCAACACAGGTCCTTACGGACTCTCAGCGACGGTTTGGACGCAAAATATTAATCGTGCTCACAATGTCGCGGCAAAACTTGAGGCTGGCACCGTATGGGTCAATACTTGGTTGGCGCGTGATCTACGCGTGCCCTTTGGTGGGACAAAAGCTTCTGGTCTTGGTCGCGAGGGTGGGGACTACTCTCTTGAATTTTTCACTGAAACTAAAACTGTCAGTATTGGTTTGAATTAAAGGATTTGTTGAATGGCTAAAAAAGGAAAAATAGTTGCCGGCGCTTTGGCGCCTCATCCTCCGCATCTTGTCTACGGAGAAAATCCCAAGCAAAACGAGGCGCGCTCAGAAGGCGGCTGGGAAGTTTTGCGTTGGGGTTATGAGCGACTTCGCAAAAGTCTCGATAAAATTGGTTACGATACGATTGTGATCTTGTCGCCGCATTGGCGAACACAAATCGGCACTCATTTCATCGGCGTGCCGCACTTGAAATCGTTATCGGTTGATCCAATTTTTCCAAATATTTTTCGTTTTCATTATGACATGAAATTTGATGTCGCTTTAGCTGAAACCATCGCCAAGAAAGCTTCGCAGAAAAAGTTAACGACGCAGATGATGACTAATCCTGATTTTCGCGTGGATTACGGTACAATCGTTTCTTGCCACATGACAAATCCTAAATGGGATAAACCAGTTGTTTCGATTTCCTCCAACGGCGCCGCTCAATATTTTAATTTGGAAGTCATGCAAACTTTGATGTTAAAACTCGGTCAGGCCACGCGGGAAGCCATTGAGGAAAGTGGAAAACGTTGTGTATTACTGGCTAGCAATTCCTTGTCGCACAGACATTTCGTTGTAGAGCCAAATCCTCCTGAAGATATGAGCCAAGAACACATCACTCACCACGGTCAATATCTCTGGGATATGCGCATGCTGGAACTTATGCGCAAAGGAAAGACCAAAGAGATGATTGAGATTCTTCCTGATTTTACAGAGCAAACCATTGCCGAAACTGACGGTGGCGGACTTACATGGATGATGAGTGCAATGGGTTTTCCCGATTATCCCGCAGAAGTTCATGGCTATGGAACGGTGATTGGTACTGGTAATGCGGTGGTTGAATGGAATCACGAAAATCGAGGTACACTGTGAAATCCAAAAAAGTTTCTAAGAAAAAATCATCCACACACAAGAAAATCACACCCCCAGCCAAAAAAATTGCAAAGGCTCCCGTGCGAGTCGTCACCCGGGCCGCGCAAGAAGGCTCGGTGATTAAAGGTTATGTGTCGCCCGGTCTTCCTCACATTTTATTGGCGCCACAAAAAAATCCCGGATGGCAAAAATTAAGAGACGCTTTTGAAGTCGCCCGCGAAGAAATTCAAAGTTCTGGAGCTGATTTATTAGTTTTGTATTCGACTTATTGGTCCAGCATCATTGGTCATCAAATTCAGGCAGACCCTGCTCCTGAATGGGTTCATGTCGATGATCAATTTTATGATTTGGGCTCGATTCCCTACAAATTTAAAATGGATTCCAAGTTCGCCGAACTTTACAAAGAAAAGTGTTTAGCTCGCGGCCTCCATGCGCGTACCACCAACTACAGAGGTTTTCCGATCGATACAGGGTCAGTGGTCGCCTTGAAACTTTTAAATCCTGATAATAAAATTCCTGCGGTCATTGTTTCGAGCAATATTTATTCCGACCGAGCTGAAACTATAGTTTTAGGGAAAGCGGCTCGCGATGCTGTGGCTGAGTCAGGAAAAAAGGCTATCGCTATTTCGGTGACTTCATTTTCAAATCGTTTGATTACAGAACCTATGGATCCATCAAAAGATCGCATTCACTCTCTTAAAGACGATGAGTGGAATCGCAAATTTTTAGAATTTCTTGAGCTAGGTCGTTTGGAAGATGTTTCACAACTCTCCAGACAATTTCATCGCGAGGCCCGCGTGAATAAGGTTGTTAACTATAAACCCTTTTGGTGGTTAGCGGCTTTTATGGGGCAAAATAATTTGTACGACGGCAAAGTTTATGAGTACCAACCGATTCTTGGAACGGGTAACGCACTTGTTGGCTTAACACCATCACCACACGCTGCCCGCGATTTAGAATTTGATGAAGACGATCCGCAAGTTTATGCCGGCGATAGAAACGTCTTAGGTGAGAACTATCAAAAAGAGTTAACCGAATGAGTGAACGCAGTAATTATCCGCATAGCCCGTTTGGTGATAAAGATCCTCATATTCCTACCGGCCGCGAGGTTGAGTGGGAACCGCTTGTCGATTATCGCCGTAACGGTGTGAGTGAAAATACCATTCATGGGGCAATTTCTTGGTTTAGTGGGAGTAAACCCATTCATTCGTTTGGCGGCAATGTTCTCTGCTATGGTCGCAGTATGATGAAACCTTTCTACATTAAGGTTTTTGCCAATGAACTTGCCGAGCTCACCAATTGGAAACAAAAGGCGATCAGCGTTTCAAGCCACAATGGTTCGGCTCAACATATTGAGGCAGCACAAAGTTTACTGCCTGAAAGTGAGTGGGGCTTAATGCTCACACCACTAGATACGCCGCTTGTGCAGTTTGGGCGACAAGTGCGTAGACCTCGGCGCTGGTTTAATAATTCTTCGGGTCATCACGCAGCGATTCTTATGGGCTGTAAACTTAAAGGTTGGAATCGTGCCGGCTACACTTTGCCAAGTCATCCTGTCTTTCACGCTTACAAAGAAATTGTAAAAGATTATTTGGGTCGCGATTGGGAACCTGTGCGCATCGCTCGCGATGGTGATGGTTTACCAACTGTCGCGATGACCGTGAATGAACTTGCTAAATGCTATGCCGGTCTTGCCAAAAACCGCAATGAGGATTGGGTTTGGGAGGCGATGTCGCGTGAACCAGATCTCGTTGGCGGTTACAACCGACTCGACACCACGATCATGAAAACAGCGCAAGGCCGAGTGATCGCCAAAGAAGGCGCCGATGGCCTTTTGGGTATGGCGATTGATCATCCTGATTATCCTGATGGCCTTGGTGTTGTGATCAAGATCGCTCATGGTTGGAATCCACAAGCCACCTGGTATGTTGCTCGTGGAATTTTAGGTGTGCTTGGCATTGAGTTGCGAAATCCTTATCCCTTAAAACGCCAAAAAGCTTTTTTAGTTCCAGGTATTGTTCCCGAAAAGTATTTATCCAAGCTTGAAGGAATTCCCACCTGGGATGACTGGGACCCTGATCACGATCGTTGGTATTTTAATCCTGAAGAGCACAAAAACATTCTAGGTGGAAGTGTAGAATGAGCGGAGGTATCTTATGAGTGATAAAATTATGGCGAGCAAAGCTCCCGAACCAGTGGGCGCTTACCCCCACGCAAGACGAGTCGGCAATTTGCTATTTCTCTCAGGCGTTGGTCCACGCAAACCTGGTACTAAAGACATCCCCGGTGTTGTCATGGATGAAAACGGCAACGTCATTCACTACGACATTGTGGCGCAAACGCGCTCGGTGATCGAAAATGTTAAAAATATCTTGGAAGCCTCCGGCAGCTCTTTAGAAAAAGTCGTCGATATTCAGGTTTTCCTAACCAACATGAAACAAGATTTTCCCAAATATAATGAAGTCTATGCCGAAACCTTTCGTTCCATCGGTGCCACCCGCACCACAGTTGAAGTCACGGCTTTACCAACTCCGATTAATGTGGAGTTTAAGGTGATTGCGACGGTTTAGTGGCTTGTTGATGGAGGGCCTTGGTAACGCGAAGCTTCTTGGGGCCGCAGGCATTTTTATAAACAAAAATTGTTTATTTTGCTGCCACCGTGGCAGTAACTGTTGGGGTGAGTGCGTGCTTGTTTTATGTGCACCGAGGTAAATCCTCTAAATATTGATAAGATATTTGTTGAAAGCGAGGCGCCAAATCGTTATTGTCGGTCCTAACTGACTTAAAAATTCATGCGGAGTGGTAGTTCAGTTGGCTAGAACGCCTGCCTGTCACGCAGGAGGCCGCGGGTTCAAGTCCCGTCCACTCCGCCAATCCTCTCTCTTCCCGAACCGCCGGCCAAGAGAGTGACGATTGAAATGGCCTAAAGTGACACCTTCCCGAGACTGATCCGAAGCAATTGCTCCCACCCAGTATCCCAGCTCCAACCTTTCAGGAAAAACACGGATCGAACTCAGAATACAACCTAAAGCATCCCTTTTTTCATTCAAGTTAAGAGAATCGAATTCTTTAAAGAAAGTTTTCAAGTGATTAGTTACGTGATTTGCAGAAACAACCGACGCCTTTATCTCACGAAC
>CAYPZY010000103.1:0-8888 GCA_964415155.1 uncultured Bdellovibrionales bacterium | reverse complement strand
CATTTTCAATCATCATTTCCCTGACTGAGCGGCTCATATCGTCTTTACGCTCAAGTAGCCCTTCAATAACTCCAGCTTTATCTTCTGGAGGACGATTCTGAGAGAGTTTAAACTTTGCTTCGACCTTCTCTATTTTGAATTTAAAAGAAATAATGGCTGATGTTAGAGCTGACTTGTTATTCAGGTCATCTGGCAGCTCAAACTCCCAAGGGTTTGGACTTGGCTTTTCATAAAAGTTTGAAAGTTGATTAAGGATTTCAACTTGTGATTGAAACTCTTCAACAAGCTCAATTTTCCCCTGCAAATGAGCTACGGCATAGTTCCAAGTGGGAACATCACGACCTGACTTATACCATCTTGGAGTGATGTAGGCATGACCTCCATTTACAACAATAGTGCATTCGGGATTTTCCTTAAAATGCATCCACTGTGGGTTTCGTTTTGCCATGTGACCCAAGAGAATATTGTCTTCACCTGACTTATTGCTGAATATTATTGGCAGGTGATTGATGTAGGGCTTTTCATTCTTGGGATATGACAAAATAGTAACGAATCCATTTTGTTCAATAAGTTTTTTAACCTTTGACTCTTCAGACTGAGAAAAGTGCTTTGGCAAATACATCTCTAGCTCAATTTTTTCTTGTAAGCCACAGCTCGTAGCTTCCAGTTGTGTCGTTCATAAAATTTCTTGCCAAGCTCGTTTTCGATACCAGTACAGAGGCGAAGTCCTTTGCATCCTAATTCTTTAGCTAGATTTTCCGCATAGGCTAGTAATTGTGCTCCTAGTCCTTTTGAGCGTTGGGATTCTGTGGAAACCAAATCATCAATGTAGAGATGCTTCCCGTGAACATAATCATGAAGAATTCGATAGCCCATAACAGCAGTTATTTTTCCATCAGACTCAACGCCAACTATTTCGTAGCCATCAGACTTATGAGCTTGTTCGTATATTTCCATGTAATCGTTAAATGAAAGAGCTGTTCTAAGCTCCTTCATAACGGGGTAGCAGCGTTCTAGGTCATTTTTATCTTTAGCTTTAAAAATTTGAAATTCAGACATTAGTACTTCCAGTCTGAACCGTTGGCTTAGGTGCTAAATCACGGTGTTTAAAATTTATTATTTCTGTATGATTAGGTTTCAGCACATCTGCTTGAAGGTGAAGTTTGTAACCATTGACCATCTTGATTTCTTGCAGTCCATCAACGTGCATCTTTTTACTTTGAAACTCAGGAATCGCTTTGGCTTTTACACGAGCATCTTCAAAGCTTTCTGCTACAACAAAAAAATTAGCATGACTTTCATAAAGTCCATCACAGACAGAACCATCATAGAAGCCACAGTGGACTAGATATAAATTCACAAACCCCTCCTAATCCAATGTAGGAGCAGGTAGTATAGACGAATTCTCCTCATGGAATGAAAATAAGCGGCACAATCGCACGGCGAGTTAATTTTGTCTAGGATAATGGGTTATTTACCAACGAGGACAAGCTATGTCAGAAACTTATCTGAACCCCTAAAACGGCATTAAGCAGGACACGAGGCCCATCAGAAGTTTTTCTCAAACTAAGCTCTCCGTAATACATGAAATGCAAATCCCTAATGCGTAAATCGCCCGTGATCTCATGCATAAAGAAAATCAGTCGCTAGCTTCTTCGTCCTAGATCCAGACGGAAACAAGATCGAAATCAGCTGCATAACGAGTAACCCCCCCCCAAAAAAAAGATCTTTTGGGACTGAGATTTCCAAAATTCAATTCGATTTTTCCAGCAACTCCTTTAGCTGATTCATCTCTTGATTCATCTCTTTCATGGCTTCGTCAAATTGTTGATCAGACATGACGGGCGGCTGAAAAATGGTCATCATAACAGTGACTCCATTTTTATTGGAAACAACTCTTGCGGGAACTACCCATGAGGCTTGAGAATCTTTCCACACGTGATCGAATATTCCTAGTTCTCGAATCGCATTCATTTTGATTTGCCCAAGACCAAATTTAGTTACCGTATTGAACCAACCATCTGCTCCTGGAGATACGGACTTCATGTTGATAATAGCGTATTGGGGCCAGTTTAAAGGGTTGGAAATAAAGCTAAAGACTTTTTCAAACGAAGCCCTGATATCAATTGATTTGATAGCGGATCTTGCGACCGTTACGGTGGCAGTTTCCTTGTGCGAGCCTGAACTCGGAGTCGGAAAATATTGAATGTGCTCGCCATCGTTCCGACCAAAGTAACGTACTTTCTTTCCCTTCAAATAGACGATGTAGTAGGCACATCCCGCGATTGCAGCTTCCTCAATGAAGTCGGAAAAGGTCGCTTGCTTTGCCTGCACGCGCCTATTGATCGCATCAAGTTTTTCCACTGAAAACTCAGCGGCCACTTCACCATGATTGAAGGCAATAGATGTGATCATCGATTCACCTTGACGTGAATAGAAGCGGCACTCGTTTCTTAGTAAGTCGACGTGATAAGACTCGACATTTTCTTTGGTTAGAATCTCGAGAATCTCAGGAAAGGTGATCTGCTTTGCCAGCGATTTTTCTATGAGTGGTTTAATAATTTCCTTATTCATTGTCTCTCCCTCCTATCGAGATTACTAGACAGCCATCGTTTAAATATATCCGCTACTTGCTCAGGATAATCCTCGAGGTGATTGTATCGACCTTCGCCGAGGTGATGAGTAGAGATTGCCTTCGCTCCTCCTAAAAATTCATTAAGTCGCTCATTTGAAAAGAAAGCGGCAGGTGTCGTCGTGAAAATGAGTTGAGGAGTCGAGGTTTTCTTCATCCAATCCGCGAGTGAGTTCACCATTTGACAGACATCGCTAGGGCTTCCTTCAATAGGTAATTCCTGGGGAGCACGCCAAGCAGATATTCTTCTCGAGATTTCTTTAAATGGCGAGATGTAGGCATCCTTTTCTTCCTGGGAGAGTTGTCTTACCGAAGCATTGAAAAAGACCTGTTCAAGAAAAACATTCTGCTCAACGATCAGATTCCAACCATCTTTTGATCGAAACTTTTTAAATAACTCTTGGGCGGGCGGCATGGTCGGATTGAAGTCCGACCAACTTTTCCATTCACCCAACATTGGTTCAAGGTAAGCGAGACATTTTACGTTCGACTCATGTTTTTGAGCGTACAATCCACCTAAGACAGCTCCCCAGCTATGAGCCAAGATCCTGATATTCTGAAGACCTAGTTTCTCGACAAACTGAGTGAGGTATTTAAGATGATCCTTCACTCGAAACTCGATGTCAGGAGAATCTGAAAGACCAAAACCGATTAAATCTAGAGCGACACAGCGATAAGAGTTCTTGAGAGAAGGGATAACATTGCGCCAGAGATAAGACCAAGACGGCATCCCGTGAATCAATAAGATAACTTCGCCTTCTCCCTCGTCAATGTAATGGATCTTTGATCCTTTAATCTCGATGAATTTCGATTTAAAATCGTAGTCTTTAAACTTCAGTTTATTTTCCATACCTTCTTCCTTTCAAATTTTCTCGACGGCGGTCGCCACAATCGTTGCTCCCACGATGAACAGTGTTCCAAACAAAATCCTCAGCGCGTTGAGCTCGCGCCATTCGGCAAAAACAACCGCGCTTAGTAAAACAGCGACCAGAGCGTTGGAGTTGGTCAGTGGTGCAATGCCAGACACAGGTAATTTTAAAACTGAGATCCCATAGCTCATGCAAAAAATCGCTATGGCCAAGTCAGTCCCATTCCTACATTCCTCCCGCTGGGTTTAAACTCTTCGCCCCCGATGTCACTGCTGCTATACCTCCGTAAAAAAAGACGATAGCTCCAACAATAGTGAAGTAGATTGGAAGGCTGATCCTACTGCCACCAATCAGGAGTGTTCGGAGTCCCACCAGAGCGCTCCTTATTTCTTCACTTCAACGGCTGGATACTCTTCCAAATAACTTTCCCCAGTCGAACCGTAGTACATCACTTTTCGACCAGTAAAGTCCGCATCGTATCCTATAACTCCGGCCTTCCAAGCAGACTGCAAGAATTCAGGGAAAGTGCTACGGCCTTCCTGATCCGTTCTAATCGCCGCTATCAAAGCGTCGCGATCAAACTTAGGGATTTCATGAGTCCCAGTTACTAGTGGTGTGCCTTGTTGTACGACTGAGCCTTCCTTCATCAAATATACAGATTGGCAAGACGGTAAAGACCAGCGATTCATTTGAACTCCGGCTTGTCGGAGAACTTCAGCAAGAACTGGAAATCCACCTACCTTAGGGCGAATGGACATTGCGTATTTTTGTGCTTCAGTCAGTTTTTCAGTGATTTTGTTCATGGCCTGCTCCTTTTATTCGATTGGATTTGTGTTGAGTTTATGAAGCTCAGCGAGCTTCTTGAGTGTGTTCATTAAGTCTTTTTGCTCGGACTTTGAGAGAATTGAGAAAAAGCTCTCGTCATTTTCGTCCGCTAGTTTTGCCAGCTTTGGAACGAGTTTAATGGCATTCGGGGTCAGTTGAATTTCTTGGTAGCGTCGATCCCCTGTGGATTCTGTTCGTGTCACAAGCCCCTTATGAAGGAGCCGATCTATGAGCTTTGAAACAGCTCCGCGAGTTAGTCCGGTAAGCTCAGCAACCACACTCGGTGAGGTTTTATCATTTCCAGAATACATTTCTCTCAAAATGACCCACTCGGCGACTGTCACCTCGCTTACTGCGAGCTTGCGCGCGAACGAGTGAGAAACCGCATTGGAAACGATCCTTAAATGGTAGCCGATATGCGACTTAAGATGACTTGCCTCTAATTTGACCGTCTTAGACATTTTCACCGCCTTCATTCTTATATTAGTTTACTAGGAAACTATTGTAAAGGAAATTATTAGTGATGGGCTATGACTGACTCAATTTGAGTAATTGCATTAAAAACAGTAGTTTAGGCGAAAGGGGCTGCACCAACTTAGACCGCCAAGATGCGCAAGCGGTTCGCAACTCACCTACGTGGGAACGCCAACTTCTCCTGTGTAGCACTTGTCTAGGCAGCGTAGCTTTCAACGGTGGTTCTAAGACTTTCACATTGGGAAGACATTCTAAAATACAGAATACCGATTACAGTTAGCGGTAAACAGTATTCGGGTTTTAGCGGCAGCTGTTCTTAACCCATAATCTATTTACTCGGTAAGCAAATACCTTCTTATAGAACCAAACTTAATATATAAGTAAATGATGAACTTTCATAGTAAGTTCCAGTTTGTTTTTGCATTTCTATGTTTGGCTGCCTGTAGTTTTGAATCTCGCGCAACAGATTTTCAAAAAGGACGAACTTCCAAGCTTTGGGGAGCTAAAGGAGAAACTTGGGATCGAATTCGAATTCCTGATTTTAGCAGAGCCGGATATCGTCAGGGGAACTCAGGCTTACCTAGATACTCAGCCAAAATTAATATCAAAACGTTGGGTGCGGTGGGCGACGGTATCGCTGACGATACCAGTATCATCTCAGCAGCTCTGCGAAAGTGTAGTAGTGGTAAAACTCTGTTCTTTCCGCCCGGCGCTTATAAGATTTCACAACGATTGTTTGTCAGAGGTCATAGCTGCGCAATTGTTGGAGCCGGAGAAACCATGACCACTCTCTTGTTCACAAAAGGACTTGAAGAGCTTGAACCACTGTATTCCAATGGGCAGACGCGTTGGTCATGGTCAGGAGCTCTGATCACTTTTGAAAATACGACTGAGAGTGGAACTGAAAATTTAACCATTCGATTTCCAGATAACACTTGGGATGGACACAATTTTCACGAACGAGGTTACAATGCCGTCGGTTTCGACAAAAGCACAAAGAATTGTTGGTTAAAGAATCTAACGATGACCGGTCCAGACCTAGGAATATGGATTGCTCAGACTGCAAGTCATATCTCCGCCGATCATTGGGTTGTTAACTTTGGGTCTAATCGAGGTGGTCAAGAAATATCCTGTCATCACGCCGTGAATGTTTACGGCGGCTACAATTTGCTGAGTAACTTTCGGATTGAAGGCGTTTGTCAGCACGACCTCAGCGTGGAGTCGGGAAAGTCAATCTACAATGTTTTCTCAAATGGTAAGGGAAGTAATTTATCGTTTGATCATCATAGCCAGGACTATGAGCAAAAGCATAACTTGTTCATTGAAATAGATATCGGCATTGGTACTAGGATATATGAATCGGGAGGCCAGAATACTCCTCGAGGCGTCAGCTTTTACGAAGTCTGGTGGAATATTAAATCTGTTTCGCCTGTGCCGTGGGTGACTTCGAGGGGGCTTTCGAAAGGCAATGTGATCGTAGGAGTGAACACTAAAGAAGTATCTGTGCTCGGCGACGAATATGGTAACTGGTTTGAGGCCATCTCTCCCGAGGCCATCTCTCCAAGAAACCTCTATTTGTCGCAAAGGGAATTCTTGAGAAAATCTAAATGAGTTTCAATTAGAACACCGTCTGATCATCGGTACTCTTTTTCTGTCATCATGACACTTTGCCCTTACTTTTTTGTGATCAAGTTTAGTTGAAATACGGGGCTTTCAACATCATGCCAAAAATCCAAAACGCGTACCATGCGAGTTCCAATGCTAGTAACCAAAGCGCTGTTCGTACGGTTCGCAATCTTTTCTGAATAATCCAGGGCGACGCCCAAAGAATAAAAACACAAATGGTTGTCGCAATCGATGGAAAAGCAAGGTTGGGTTGCCAATCTAACCAGTATTCAAACGTCAGAAGTGTGGAAATTATCGCCACAGGGTAAAAAAGGATTTTTTCGAATTTGGACAATTGCGGTGAGGTTTCTGTCATAGATATTTCGACAGTATAAGCTTCTGGATTTGTGGTCCAATCATTTTTACATTTGCGGCAGCCGGACAGCTCTAGTTTCTGCCAATGCCGCACGGGAAGTGATTACAAAATCCCTTTAACTAATGTTGTCTTAATAGGGCTTTTATCACTTTGTCCTGCGATTTTCCTGTAAGCAGAAGACGCACCTGTTGTGTTACTCGAAACGGTCATTTTGAGGGAGCCGTTGTTTGCAGATTGATCAATCAACGCTCCTACTAATCCAAACATACTCGATACCTTAAAGCCGCCAGCATTTTTCCAATGGAAAACGACGTCGCCAAAATAGTGTTTTGAACCTGGCACTACGGCAAAATCCGCACCGTTCATGTGGTAGTGTTGTTCGCTGACGTCAATGCAGGCGATTCTTTTTATTGAGGTGTTGCCAGCTTTGATTCTCATAATGACCTGGCCGTCTTTTTCTAATTTATAACAGGGACCGTTCACAGAATTAAAACATACAAAGCATTGGTCAGAAAAATCTTTACCGTTATAAACTATTTTTACTTTTCCAATGATCGTGCCTTCATCGGGTTTCACCTCGGCCGCTTTATAATCTTTTACGGTTGTTGCGCAACCAACTAGTGCTAGCAAGAGTAGAGTCGTCAGTGACAAACGCACGAACATGGAGAGCTCCTTTTTTGTGTTAGGTTTTGCTTATAACAATCTCTATTAGAGAGTTCAATTTCGAATTTGCATTTAAATGCGCAAAATTCGACACCATCCTTAATAAATTATCTCCCATTACGCTCCAACGGTAGCGTTCGCAGAAACTCTGGCGAATGCGAAGCTGAATGTTGATTCAAATGTTGAGAAAAGGCTTCAGAAGCAAGCAAGTTCATTGAAAAGAACAAGTTGTTCTTGAAGAGTACTCAACTTGGCGAAGTTTCTAAATCCAAAAAATAGCCCCACCTTGGGCGCCCAAGGTAGAACTAAACCGATTTGTGATTTAAAAACATCTCAATAGCTAAACGCGAGCGCGTCGGTAGGTATTTTCCTGCCTTGCGAATGATTTTTATTTCGTAAGGCACTGAAAGTCTCTTCGGTTCAATGAGAGCAAGTGTTTGTTTTTTGATTTCATCTTGAATCATATAGTCGGGGAGGTAGCCGGCGCCGAGACCTGCCATGACAAATTTTTTGATGACGCTCCAGCTACCAATTTCCATTTTTGTTTTTAGAGGTTCTTGATAGTGGCTTTTGTATTTTTGCCGTAACTTTTTAACTTCACTTTTTTCCTCAACACTCATAACTCCCACTTTACGCCAATCATCTTTATAACTTTTGTGCTGAACCAAATGAAAGAAACCTGACTCCACGACATCACAGGTAAAGCCGCTGATGTCGATATTGTCGACAACAATTCCAAAATCGATAAGATCATTTTTAACCCAGTCACTTACCAGGTCAGTACGGCCCAACATAAGTTTAAACAACGTTTGCGGATAGCTTTTCTCGATTTTCTGCAAGCTTTTTGTCAAAAATGAACTTTCCGCCATTGAGCTGGGAAAGCCAATGCGGATTTCTCCAGCGATCGCATTTCTGGTTACGACATCCTTGAGTTCATCAGTGGCACTAAAGACTTTTTCACAATAGGCGAGCACCGTTTCGCCATCATCGGTAAGTTGAAAGCGATTTCTCGTGTGGGCGATGAGAGTTTTGTTAAAACTTGCCTCGAGGTTTTGAATTGCCTTCGAAATCGCGGGTTGCCCGACACGATTAAGCTCTGCCGCTTTGGTGATCGATTTTAGTCTTGCTGAATCAAAAAAGTATTTTAGGTGATAAAGGTTCATGGCTAGTATTCCTAACAGGAATGTTTAAAATAATCATTATGAATTTTTATAATTTTAAATTTCTTCTTATATTCCGTTGCAAATGGAGGATCATATGAAGAAATTTTTATTTATAATTTCTATATTTGCAGTTGTGAGCGTCAGTGCCGGCACCTACGAGACGCCTGACTTGAAAAGCTGCTTAGAAAAATCACAGGTTGCTAGCGCTAATATCGCGCCAAGTGAAGTGCTATACGTTTTTGATATCGATAATACGGTGCTAGGTCTCAAACAGCATTTAG
>CAYPZY010000102.1:0-8953 GCA_964415155.1 uncultured Bdellovibrionales bacterium | reverse complement strand
CGACGATACGGTCAGCTAAAACCTTTTTTGATTTCTCAATCGCTACGGTATCTCGGTTCCAGAAATGTTTTGCAAAGATATCGGAGACCACACGTACCGCTTCATCTTTCGAAGTGGCGGAAAAATTGTAGTTAAGCCCCCGACGTTTACCCTCGTGGAGATCAAGTAATTCAAATGTTCCTTTTTGCTCGCAGCGCACACCAACACCGCCGCCGCTACCGGCCTTACCAGCTTGAGCTAACGGAGCTGCCAATAACAATACTAAGATCATTAAGTTTTTCATATTATACCTCTCGTTAATATTCATGTTTTGTACCAAGCTAGCTTGCATCCAATTTAACAAACAACCGGTTCACACTTCCATATATTTATTGTCATTTTATTAATAATTTATTAATATATTATTAATAATGGCTACCAATGTTTTTGAATATCTAGATTATAAGCGCTTTATAGCAGACTACGTGAGGGACCTCGGAGAGCCCTGGGGTTATTGGGGACGGTTGGCGCAAGCCATCTCTTGTCAACCAGCCTACCTTTCGAGATGCCTTAAAGATAAAACTCACCTCACGGTTGACCAGATTGTGTCACTTAGCCGTTTTTGGTCGCTGTCCAATTTGGAAACTGACTATCTTTTTTTTCTAGTGGAAATGGCTCGGGCAGGAACAGAGGAAAATAGAAAGTTTTTTTTAAAGAAGATAAATCACCTAAAAGAAGAAAATGAAAATCTCAAAAAAGTGGTAAAGAGGGAATCTCTAGAGAGAATTCAAGACCAGTCTCTTTATTACTCGAGTTGGTTATGGATGGCTATTCATTTCGCCACATCAATTCCCGAATATCAAACCGTTGTAAAGCTAGTTCAAAGGTTCAATCTACCGGCAGAGCAGGTTCTTTCCATTCTCGAAAGATTATCATCGCTGGGACTTGTGGCAAAATCTGGAGATCGTTGGATCTTTAACTCTGGCGAGTTCCATCTCGAAAAATCCTCTCCGCTCATTGCATCTCATCATCAGAACTGGCGGAGTCGCGCGGTTAGCGATGCCTTAAATCCTGGTTCTGATGGCATTCATTACTCCGCCGTTTACACCCACAGCGAAAAAGACTTCTTAAAACTCAAAAGTGAGATTTTAAAAATCATCAAATCTTCAAATGAAATTGTAGCAAAATCCAAGGAAGAAGAAATTAGCTGTATGAACTTAGACTTTTTTCGAATTTAATCTCTCGGTATTTTAGGAATCCCTAAAAATTTCCCGATATCTTCGTTCTTTCGAACTTTAATACAAGGGTGCTGCTACCCTGTTTTGCGCAAGCTCCGTCGCATTGATTTTATCTTGCCACCGCTTTCGTAGGAGGCAGACGGTAACGTTTCCTGACCTTCGATAATAACCGACATTTCGCCCACTAGCTTTTTCAACGTCTCGGCTTGACTCGACATTTCTGTGGCAGACGCTGCCATCTGTTCAGAGGCGGAGGCATTTTGTTGAGTTGACTGATCGAGTTCGTTCATCGCCTTACTAATTTGTGAAATTCCATTTGCTTGCTCTGCGCTTGCCGAAGCAATCTCACTATTTAAATCAGAAACCTTCTTAATGGAATTAACAATATTTTTTAAGACATTTCCGCTCGAATCAGCTGTCTTAGTACCGGTTTCAATTTGTGAGACGCTGTTTTTGATAAGTGAAGTTATGTCTTTTGCTGCGGATGCACTTCGTTGCGCAAGCGTTCTAACAGCCTCAGCCACAACGGCGAAACCTTTTCCTTGTTCGCCGGCTCTGGCTGCTTCTACTGCTGCGTTCAGCGCAAGAAGATTGGTTTGAAAGGCAATATCATCTATGACATTGATGATTTCCTCAATTTTTTTGGAACTCTGAGAAATTTCTTGCATCGAAGAAATGAGACTACGAATTTCCGTTTCTCCTTCTTCTGCTGAAGTCGTACTCGCCTGAGAGAGTGACGCCGCCTGCTTTGCATTGTCGGCATTCAACTTAACCATACTTGAAAGCTCTTCAATAGATGAAACAGTTTCTTCTAGCGAAGCCGCAGCTTCATTGGATCCCGACGACACTTGTTGGCTCGCCGACGAAAGCTGGCCACTAGCAGATGAGACCTGTAGTCCAGCACCGGCAATCTCGCGCGTGATTGAAGATAGACGTGACGCAATTTTCGACGACAAAATCCAGGAAATAAAAACAAAGAGAATGGCGAGGACTCCTGACAGAATACCATATTCGTACTCGGCGCGATCTATCGTGGCAAAGACTTCACTAGAAGCAATGCGAACCATAGTGCCCCAACCAACGCTATTAATAAATTTGTCAGAAAGAATTGGCGTGTAACCAACTACCTGATCGATTTCTTTGCGAGCGTGACGCGCAATCATTGATCCAGACTTACCACTAACTATCTCCTTAGCGGCCGTCACTCCTCTTTCCACCAAATTAAGTTTTCCAAGAACTGATGGATCGTGCTTCACTGCTAGATCACCCGAGTTTCCCGTTGGATCATATTCAAAAATAACGTTACCGGATTTTCCGAGAAGTGTAATTTCAGCGCTGCCTTGATTGGTTGCCTTGAATCTTTTGTAAAGACTAACTACCTCTGCTTCCACCCATTTGAAATTCGCCCGATTAGTAATAACGCCGATGGAACGACCGGAACTGTCTTTGACTATTGTACTAAAACTATTTCCATAGACAGCTTGGCCTGCGACCGCGCTGGTAATAGGATCAAAGTGCGCATCCTCCACAAATGTTCCAATGAAATTCTTTCTCTCGTCTTCAGTTAAATTGCCACTGGTAACAGCCTTAAACCAAGGTTCATTGGCGTAGTTTTTAGACTTAAGTGCGCTAACGTCCATCGGTTTACTCGTGGGATCCAAGGTGTTACTGGCAACGTAGTGACCACTCATATCGACAAACAGAATGACATCGTATATTCCATAAAGAACGGCATAATCATTAAATGCTTTGACCAAAATCTTAGGATCACGCGTATTGAAGGCATGATTTTTGGCAAAGGCTTGAACGTCCCCGTAGCGTTCATAAAATTGAGCAGCAATACTTTGCGATAGACCTTCAGCATAATTACTAAAATTGAACTTGATACTCTCCTTTTGACCGTTCTGAGCGATGCGAAATTTTATATAGTTAGCGGTTCCAAAGATCAAAAGAACACTGACTATCAACGTAGTAATTTTGGCTTTAAAGCTTTTAAACATGGGGCCTCGCGCAACAGGGTTATTAGAAACTTATCGACCGAAAAAAGTGAAACTTAATAGAATATTGGATACCACCAGACCTTTGCAGAAATAAAACAATGATCTGTCAGAAAATTCTGGCAGCGCTTTTCGGCCAACCTAACCTTAGGCCAATATCACTTGAGCAATCCTTATCTCAATTAACTTCATTGTCTTTGCCTGATACGTTAAGAACATTCGGAGAAAACATGAATTGTAAGAAGAATCTTAAAATCATCTACACACTGACGTTACTGCTATTAAGTTTATCGGCGAAAGCAAAGCCGGAATCTACGGCGAAGGAAAGCGTGAAGGCGCCAAAATCTCCAGAAGCAATCCCAACTTCCAAATCGCCAGAACCGACAATAGAAAGATCTAAAAATTGGAGTATAGTCGGTAACTTTGACTTTTATTATGCTTTTAATTCTAATAATCCCTCTGACATATCCGCGCCCACCGCAAACTCTACGGCATTGCCAGCAGGAAATAATAGTTATCGATTCTATGATTCATATGCGCGGCAGTTCTCTTTAAATTTAGCTGAACTTTCTCTTAGGCATACGACTAGAGAAGTTAGTTTTTTGCTTGATCTTGATTTTGGGCAAATGGCAGAACTAAATGCGGTGACACCGCCAAATCTCGCTGTGGATAATTCGTCGAAAAACATTGGACAGGCAGTCGTTACCTTCACCCCTGAAGGGGCGCCAAAATGGACATTTGATATCGGAAAAATGCCCACACATTTAGGACTTGAAGTCATTAAGGCCAAAGAAAATTGGAACTATTCACGTTCATTTCTCTTCACCTATGGAATCCCAGTTTGGCACACAGGAGTACATGCAAATTATGCGGCAAGCAGTCAGTTGAATTTTGGAGCTTACCTTTATAATGGATGGAACACTCTCTATAGTATAAATTCGGCGCAGACATTTGGATGGCAAGTGAAGTTTGTCCCCAACGAAAGTCTCACACTGATTTACAATGGAATTTCTGGTCCGCAAAAAGCTGGTGACGTAAATGACAAAAAAACTGTTCATGAAGCGAATCTCACCTACCTTTTGAATCCTAAATTTGCTTTGGGATTTGATTTTCTCGTCGGCTCCGAAGACCGAGGAGTCAGTGCAACCGTCGACACGAAGTGGACAGCCTATTCTTTCGCACTAAAATATCAAATCGATGAAAGAAGCTATACGAGCTTTCGATATGAATCTTTTAAAGATGAAAATGGCAAGATCATAGACTCAACGTTAACTCAGAACTTACATTCGGCGACTTTGACTTATGCATATAAAACATCGACAGATATCGAAGCGCGAATAGAGTATCGCCGAGATAACTCTGATAAAACCGTATTTGTTAAAGGGGATGGAAGTAGCGTCGACAACCAATCAACTGCAACCTTTGCGTTGTTGTATTCCATTTAAGAACAACTGAGTGTTTCAAAACTTGGCCAAATCACCTGTTTCATTTTGATTCCCACAGGGATCGGCCAGACACGTTTAAAAGTCCTTTAATAGTATATACAATCTAGTTACTTGCTGCAGCTGAGCTACAAAAAGGAACCAGGTACCTTTTTGCGGACACTACTTAAGACAAGGTCTAAAAATTCCGATAAGTTAGCTATGGGACGTGTGTTGTGCGGTGGCACTAACTATCTGCTTTTTCTAATCGGTCGGGTGGAAATGCGGTTGGCGTATTTTATCGCAATTGTGTTTCTTGGAGTTTTCTCGACAATCGCAAACCTAGCTGAGGCTGCTTGTGGGGGAACACTTCGCACATGGGACTCCGGTGGCACCAATGGAAACTTCAGTAATAACTTAAATTGGTCAAGTGACAACATTCCCGATACGTCTGCTGAGGATGTCCTGATTGTCTCTGGACAAAGAATTCCTAACATCGATGTCAGCGAAACAGTCGGTTGCATTGATATCCAATCAGGAACAATGACCGCCAACACGGCCTCTGTGACTCTTACCGTGACTGGTGATTATTTAAGAAATCCCTATTTGGGATCATTCACAAGTAACCAAGGAACTTTCATTTTAAAAATGGCTGGGTCGGCGCCACAAACTCTTGAAACATACGATCGTATTCGTGTGTTAGAGATCGGCAACAACACTTCCGTTTCTACTCTCTACCCGTTTGAAATAATCACGCAACTTCAATTCACTGCGGGATGGACAGGCACTTTCAATATCAATGCCGACATTTACTATTCGAGTGGGAATGCGATAACAATCCCTGCGGGTGCCACTATGGTGATTGGAACAAACGCTGTGTTTTCTTCTCAGGCGAATATCACAGTTAACGGCACCTTGAAACTCATGCCTGGGGCGCAGCTTAAGTTTAACGGAGGACGCACCTTCACGATAGCTAACGGTGGTTCACTAATCTTAGCCGGCGCAAACGGAAATTCAGCAAAAATTTCGGGACAAGATTTTAACGATACCTTCACCTTTGCAATGAATGGTATTTTGAACGCAAATTATTTCAATATTCAAAGAACAGTAGCAGCCGGTCTCAATGTCGGCACCACTGGTGTTGTGCAGAGACTTGATAACGGCGAATTCCATTACCCAGCAACAAATGGTAATGCGATGACCTTCAGTGCGAGTTCCATTTTACCCGCAACTATTAACAATGTTGGATTTCAAAACGATGCGGCGGCGACTGGTACCAAAAATATAAACAGTGCCTACACCGGTACCGCGATCACCATTAACGGCTGGACAGGAACAAACGGTGGCAATGCCAATGAACGGGCCGATGCCGGTAATAAAATCGGCTGGGGAACTCAAGGCGCAACCAAACTCACCCTAACCGACTTTTCAAATCCAGCAACAACTATTGCAGTGAGCACGACACAGACCTTTGCGACAATGGCGTTTGGTCTCAACCAGTCAGCCACCGCAACAGATATCACGCGATTTAAAATCAGTATGATTGGGACGGCCTCAAACTCTGACATCGCTTCGATTCGGGTTTATCGTGATGTAGCTGGTAGTATGAACTGTACTCTAAACGTCGGCACAGATGCGGACATAACAGGTGCCGTGCAACTCACAGGATCACCACCCAGTTATGAGGTAAATATTGCCAGTGGCAATATCACTACCAGCAGTGATACGGCCAAACATTGTATCCATATAGAAGCCACAACTACCGCCAATGCGACTAATGGTGAGACGATACAGTTTTCCATTCAGTCCACTAACGATGTCGACAACACACAAAACTATACTTTCTCTGATACCGCTTCTCCTCCTGTGACAGCATCACCGTCGACAAGGATTACTGGTGCCGCCGTGAGAAGATGGCAAGGCGATAGCACAGTTAACTGGGGAACTGCCGGTAACTGGAACGGCGGCGTTCCGACTTCGACAACCGATTGCCAAGTTGGTATTGCGACTCGAATTGCGACTCTGAACGTAGCAGGTACTTGCAAAAATGCGACACTAACAACCGGCGGGACGCTCAATCTCAATAGCCAAACACTCAATGTCACCTCAGGGCTTGATGTACAATCGGGATTCATTTTCCAAAATTCTGGCACCGTAAACTTTAATGGCGCCGCTTCACAAGACATCAGTGCTACGACACCAGTTCCAGCAACTTTCACTATTAACAACACTGGTGCTGCTGGGAACAACTTTATCGAAGTCACCGGCAATTCACAATTGGGAGATAACTCCGGTACCGGCGGGAACGTCACAATTACCAGTGGTCAGCTACGCGTGAACGCCCCTTACACTTTGACTGTTAAAGGAAATCTTACTTGTAATACTGGTGCCTCGCTTATCATTGCTCCTGGCGCCACCTTGGCTATGGGAAATGGAAAAACTATAACCATTAACTCTGGTTGTACGTTTAAAATTTTGGGCGACTCTAACAGCAATGCCATCGTTACTGCGGATAGTTCCTCCAGCTCTTACAATGTAGTTGTAAATTCTGGAGCAACGCTCATTGCAAAATACTATACATTTGAAAACTTGAATACTTCAGGCGTCAACGTTGCGGGTACGATTGATAGCACTTACCATTTGCAGAACGGAACATTCCGCAATCCCGTAGGAAACAATGGTAAGATGTTGGATCTAGATGTCGTTGTTCCAACAAACTCCATGGATAACATGACGTTCAGTCTTGCCGGATCTACGAGTACTGGCACTACAAACATAGATACTGCCACGATTGGTACAGCTGGCACATTGACCTTAAATAATTATGGTGGCGATCTTTCGGGTCCAAGTTTTGACAACGATCCTACTTATTTACTTTCTTGGTTGGGTGCCACTAATACCGTTGAAATAACTCAAGAAGCGACATCGCCAGCTAGTCTCAACGCAGGTTCCACTTACAACATGGGGAGATTTGGTTTTAAACAAGCCGCCGCCGGAGCGTCTTATGCAAATACTGATATTACTTCTCTACGTGTGACTTTAACAGGTAGCGCTTCTGCAAATGATATTGCACAAGTTAAAGCTTACTATGACGACAACTGTGATGGAATCAGCGGAACCTTGATTGGTTCAGGAACTTTTAGCGGCAATCCCGCTTCGAAAACTTTTGCTTTCACTGCTGGTCAAGTGCCTGTAGAAGCAGATTCAAGCGCGCCACCTAAGCGTTGTATCTATTTAGAGTATGTCATTTCATCCAGCGCCGTCAGTGGTAACACGGCAGGAGTAGAGATCGCGTCTGTGAGTCATGTAGCGAACTCACAAGCGTATCCTATCGCTGCCAACACACAGCCGCCAATAACACTTGGTTCGGCGGGAACTATTGCTAGTGCTACAACGGTGACATGGTTAGGAACAACGAGCACTGCATGGGCGAACGGTCTTAACTGGTCTACCGGCGCACCACCAACTAGCACGCAAAATTGTAATATCGATAGCAGTACATTTAATCCCGTCATCAGTGCATCGGGCGCGGTCTGTAAAACTGTCACGATCGGAAACGGCAACCTCACTATCAATACAGGACAAAAACTTTCGATCTACGGCGGTTATACAAATACTGGAACACTAACTCTTAGTGGAACTGCATCCATCGAATTTGCAGACGGTGGCCTCGCCAGCAATCAAACCATTAATAGTAGTAGTACTATTGGTAACATCACTTTTGCTAAAACCGGTGGTGGAAATATTAGTTTTGCCAACTCCACTCTCACAATCACTACCGCGGTTACAATGAGTGCCGGTCAAGATTTCGATTTCCTCGTCCCGAGCGGTGTAAATTTAACTTTGACTGGTGGAGCGACTGTTAACGGGGGCACATTTACCATTGCAGGTGGTGGTACCGTAACGATGGGTAACTCCACCACATTCACAGTGGGTTCAGCTGGCCGCCTAAATATGGTTGGCAACTCAACTTCAAGTTTGGCAAAGATGACTGGCGGTTCAAACAAATTCAACGTGGTCATCAATGGTACAATAGCAGCCCAATACTATACTTTTGATCACCTCTCGTCTGCTGGTGTGAGCATTGAAAGCAGTTCCTCTATCGATACCAATAACCACTTACAAGATGGAAATTTCACCTATCCAGTTGATGCGTCTACGACAATGTTAACCTTGAAACGCCAAGTACCCACCAATACCATGGCCAATACAAAATTTGATAAGAACGGCTCTGCCGCTGCTACTCCTAAAAACATAAATTCTACTGCTGCGGCAGCGGGGACATTGATACTTGACGCATACACTGGAGATCTAGCCG
>CAYPZY010000101.1:0-9070 GCA_964415155.1 uncultured Bdellovibrionales bacterium | reverse complement strand
CACCTGTCGTCTCATTGATTAATGCAATTAAAAAGGCAGGGACCGCTCCTATGAGTGGGCCAATGTAAGGAATTAAATTTGTGATACCAGCAAAAATACCAAGCATAACTGCGTAGTCAAATCCCATGACCTGTAGGCCTAGCCAAACGATTGCGCCTACAATTAGCGCTTCTAGAAAGCGGGCACGAATAAAATCTCCAAGTTGAGAATTTAGCTGGTGAATGAGGTTAAGAGACAATTCAAACAGGTTATTAGGAACTACCGATAGCAATTGGCGGGTAAAGGTGCGGCCGTCTTTTAGCATAAAAAAAGCAAAAAACGGTGCCAGCAGAACGATCGTGAAAATATCGGAAGCGAGGGCCGGTAAGCTGCCAAAAAGTTCGCCGGTCATTTTTAACAAGTAATCTTCCGCTTTACCGCTAATGTTAATTTGGTAGTTACCGTGAAAAAAACTGTTTATTCTTTCTTCTGTGGTGGAGAGAAGTTTGCTGACTCCCGCGATGTATTTTGGAAATTCGGTGCGTAATGAACTCATTTGATTGCTCGCGAGGGGGGAGAGAATATAGGCGGCGAGCCAAACAAGAAATCCCGAGATAACGAAAGGGATGATAATCGACATTGTTCGGCTAAATCCCGCACGTTCAAGTCTGTTGACGACAGGGTTTAGCGTATAAAAAACAACAAAAGCTAAAACCAAAGTCACCAACATGTTTTTGACTTTTAATATCACGAGAACAAGGCCAAGTAAGATGGCAATAACGGCACACAGTTTTATGAGATTTTCACGACGGTAGCGACTCATGGGTTTAAGACTCCGAAGATTTTTTGTAGCCCTTCATTTCATTGATATTCTTTTTTAGCTCCGAGACCTTTTCTGTTGTTTCCTTTAGTCGGCGCCCTAAAACTTCGGCCAAACGAGAAACCACTTGAAAGCCCGCGGTGGGATTTCTTTGAAGAATTTCCACAAGATCTGATTTGTAAAAACCGATCACTTGCACGTCATTGGCAGCAATGGCACTTGCTGAGCGTCGACTGTTTTCTTCGACGAGTGCGATCTCTCCAAAAAAATCTCCTTGCTCTAGTTTGGTGATAATGACTTCTTCGGACTTGGTGCTAGAAAGTTCTTGCACGGCAATGTCTACCGTTCCTTTGGCAATAATGTACATGCCGACGCCAACTTCTCCTTGCGAAAATATTCTTTCTCCACTTCGATAGTTGCGAACATGAATCACTTCATTGACAAAACGAATGTCTTTCGAGCTGAGATCCTGAAACAAATAATTTTCTTTTAGAATGGTGGTTATCGTGCGTTCGCCGCGGTCTCGTCGGAAAAAATTTTCCCACATAATATTAATCATAAAATGCTTCCCGAACTTATTAAAACGGCATTACGTGG
This sequence comes from uncultured Bdellovibrionales bacterium, assembly GCA_964415155.1. Classification (GTDB taxonomy): domain Bacteria; phylum Bdellovibrionota; class Bdellovibrionia; order Bdellovibrionales; family SG-bin7; genus CAYPZY01. Next base: position 7,674 of record CAYPZY010000101.1, on the reverse strand, counting down.
AAGCCAACCTGTGGATCTTCCCAGTACCTGCACTTGAATCCAATTATCTCTAGATTTTCGCACGACTACCTCTTGTCCCTCAAACACTTCCATTAAATTCGCACTTTCATCAGAGGGGCTGCTTCGTAAAGTAACGGTGGGCACCACGATTGTTGCGCCGATTTGATGTTTGTCGATGTATTTAGCCAGAGAAAGGGCCAGAAAGAGAAACGCCCCAAAACCAAGCGCAGGTGCCTTGATCCCAAAGGCGGTAAGATCGCGTTCTTCGCGCCGTTCAACCTTACGCTTGCCTAAGATTTTTATCCAAGTCCAACATCCAGCAAACGTGAACGCTAAGGTAAAAAATAGGAGGAGGTGCAACGAAATGTACTTTAACAGGTCGCCCAGCTTTTCAAAAAGAGAGGCATTTTGATTTCCTATTGGTCGAAGCATTTGCGTTGCTGCAAATTTGATGGAGTCCTGCGCCAGAGAATGCGTCGGCTTTAAATCCAGCGCTCTGCGCCAGTAACCTATAGCTGCGCCCTTTTGGTTCAGTTGGAATTCACTGAGGCCCAAATTGTAATAAACATCAGCGTTAGTGGGCGATAATTTGGCAGACTCCAAAAAGTGGGTCTTTGCTTGCACAAAATCTTTATCTTGGTAGGCTTTAACGCCACTCGAAAATTCGCTGGAAAACCCTTCGCTTTCAGCTCTGATCTCACTAGAATAAGAAAAATGGATTAACACCAAAATTACAGCTGAGCCAACAAGTTTAAGTTTCATCTTAAGATACAGTTTAGAGATGAATTCGTTAGCTGTCTATGGCACGCTAAAGAATGAGGAAAAAATATGTCAGAATTAATTGGTAATGAAATGAATAGTTCTTCTAAAGTCCAGAAACAAATCCAGGATTTGGTCCACACAGTTTCAGAATATTCCGCAAAGATCCAGGCGGTACGACCGGCGAATCCCGATAAATCTAATTCCTTTAAAGGTCTCGGCGAAAAGATAGCGACGAATCGAGGGCGCCCGCTTTATTTTCCTTATGTGGGATCTGGAATTGGTCACGGCTCGCTCGTGGAGTTAGAAGATGGCAGCGTCAAGATTGATCTTATCAATGGTATAGGTATTAATTTAATGGGGCACTCAAATCCACGAGTGTTGGCGGCAACTCTCAGAGGCGCGCTTTGTGATATTGTCGTGCAGGGAAATTTGCAGCCAAATAAAGAGTACGTTGAGTTCGGCGATCTCATGGTAAATCTCGCCAAACGTAAAAGTCGATTGTGTCACGCCTGGATTACCACTTGTGGTTCTATGGCCAATGAAATTGCGTTAAAAATATCTCGGCAAAAACGCGCTCCAGCCCGCAAAATTTTATCTATGCGCGGTGCTTTTGCTGGTCGCTCGACATTGATGTCAGAAATCACAGACAACCCAGCAACGAAAGAAGGACAACCACATTACGACGAGGCATTACGTCTTCCGTTTTTTGATCCCAAAGACGCTCGTAGTAAAGAGGTGGCGCTTCAAGAAATGCGAAAACACATCGATCAGAACAAAGGTAACATTTCAGCTTTTATGTTTGAGCTTGTGCAGGGTGAGGGTGGTTTTAATGTCGGAACAAAAGAGTTCTTTCTTCCGCTTTTTGAACTTTGCCAACAAAACGAAATTCTTCTTTGGGCAGATGAAGTCCAAACATTTACTCGAACTGGAGAACTTTTTGCTTTCGAAAAATTAGATCTTGGACAGTACTTGGATTTCTGTACCATCGCTAAAACTGCACAAGTAGGTTGCGCGCTTTTTACGAAAGAGATGAACCCTAAACCAGGATTGATAGCGGGAACATTCGCAGGCGCTTCCGCGTCACTAGCTGCCGGCAAGGAAATTTTATCAATGCTGGTCAACGAAGGTTTTCTTGGTCCCAATGGGAAAATTGCAAAGCTACATAACGAGTTTACGGGAATGTTATCACGGCTTTCTCAAGGTAAATTAAAAGGCCAATTAGATGATATTGGTGGTGTTGGGCTCATGATTGCCGCCCGGCCACTTGACGGTTCTAAAGCAAAGGTAGAGAGATTACTTAAGGTTTTATTTGAGAATGGCTTAATCGCTTATTATTGCGGTCATGGTCCTTATAAGTTGCGTTTTTTAGTGCCTGCAACAATGACTAGCGAAGAAATCAAAATGACAGGTGATATCTTGGAGAAATCTATTCTTCAGGTAGCCGCCGAAAAATAGGAAGATTTTGTGAGTTTCTTAATTAGAAGTGTCGAAGACAGTGATTTGGAAGGGTTGTTTGATTTGGCAAACCAATTCCATTTATTAAATATGCCTGCCGATAAGACGATCTTAGGACAAAAGATCGAACGTAGTCTTTTATCTTTCTCCGGCGATTTAGAAATCGACAAGGCCGAATATTTATTCGTCATTCAGGATCCCCAGATTAAAAATAGAATCCTCGGTTGTTCGCAGATCATCGCGAAGCATGGAAATCCAGGGATGCCTCACTATTCTTTTCAGATCATTAAGGTAAATAAATTTAGTGAGGATCTCGGTATAGGATTTATTCATAAAGTTTTACGTTTTAAAGAAAACGTCGACGGTCCTACGGAGATCGGTGGCTTGCTGGTGGATAAATCCATGCGTCGTCGCCCTGAAAAGCTAGGAAAACAAATAAGCTTAATTCGTTTTTTGTACATGGCAATGCATCGTGAACGTTTTAAAAATCGTGTCTTATGCGAGTTGACGCCACCACTGTTGGAAGATGGACGCAGTGAATTTTGGGAAGCTGTTGGCCGAAGGTTTACAGGTCTTCCTTATGAAGAGGCCGACGAGTTATCGCAAACTCATAAGGAGTTTATTCGCCAGCTTTTTCCAGAGCAGGATATTTATTTAAACCTTATCGATTCGAGGGCGCGCTTGTCTTTAGGTAAAGTTGGCCCTGAAACAGTGCCAGCTCAAATGATACTCGAAAAAATTGGATTTAAATATCAAGAAGAAGTAGACCCCTTTGATGGTGGTCCACACTTTGGGTGTGATACTGGAGAAATTTCGATTGTGAAACATGCTAAGAAAGTTGTGGTTGCTAAAACTGACCGCGCACAATTTAATCGCCGGGCTTTGCTTGGTAAAGACGACGGAAGTTCTTTTAGGGCAGTATATTCACTTGTAGATCTTAAGAGTACTGACGAAGTAGTAGTGCCACAGGCGACACAAAAATTACTAAATTTGGAAGTCGGCGAAGGTATCTGGATTTCAGATCTTGGTGAGGACTAAATGACAAATGTTAAACCGGTGAATTTTTTAGGCGACTATATCAATGGCAAGTTTGTTCCCATTCAATCAGCTGATGGTGAATTTACCATTAATAGTCCTGCTGATTTGTCTGACAAAATAATCACGATCAAATACAAGCTCGACAATGTCGAACTTGCGACTAAGGCGGCGCAAGAAGCCTATCTGCCTTGGGCACGACTTAAGCTTGATGAACGTAAAAATTATCTCGTAAAGTTGAAAGATGTTTTCACAGCCCATAGCGAAGAAATGGCTCTGATGATAAGCCGTGAAACAGGTAAACCTCTATGGGAAAGCCGAACCGAAGCTAAAGCACTAGCTGCAAAAATTGATATCACTTTAAATCACTCAATGCAGCGAGTGAAAGAGGAGCACGTAAAGGACGCGCTCCCTGGTGTCGAAGGAATTGTTCGCTTTCAACCACGCGGAGTTATGTCGGTTGTGGGTCCCTTTAATTTTCCTGCACATTTACCCAACGGTCATATTATCCCTGCGTTGGCGACTGGTAACACTGTCGTCTTCAAGCCCTCTGACAAAACTCCTGGAGTTGGTCAGCTTATGGCACAGTTTTTTGATAAAGCGGAATTTCCCAAAGGAGTTTTTAATTTAGTGCAGGGACCAGGTAATGTTGGGCGTAGACTGGTTTTGGATGAACTAGTAGCGGGAGTTTTATTTACTGGCTCCTATGAAGTAGGGCTTAAAATCAAAGAAGATACATTGAATCACTTTTGGAAACTTCTTGCGTTAGAGATGGGTGGCAAGAACGCCACTATTGTTTGGCACGATGCTGATCTTGATAAAGCTCTCTATGAATCTCTCGTTGGCAGTTTTTTAACAGCTGGGCAACGCTGTTCATGTACAAGTCGAATTATTCTTCATAAGTCGATTGCGCAGCAATTTACTGATCGTTTTTATCAAGCTGCAAAGAAAATTAAAATTGGCCATTGGAGTGAAAACGTTCTTTTTGGGCCACTCATTAGTAAAGACGCTGTGGAAAAATATGTTCGCTTCCAAGAAATTGCTAAACGCGAGGGAGCTGAAGCGTTGATGCGTGGAAAAGAACTTGAAATGGATAAGCAGGGCTATTACGTCACCCCAAGTATAAATCTTGTCAATGAAATGAAAACGAAGTCGGTTTATCAACGCAGTGAAATTTTTGGACCTAATGTTGCCATTTACACAGTTCAAGATTTTGACGAGGCTATGGACATCGCTAACAACACCAGCTATGGCCTAGTCATGGCGATTTTCACCAAGGATAAGAGCTTGTACGAGGAAACGATTTTAAAAACTCGTTCAGGTTTAGTGAATTGGAACCGCACAACCAACGGTTCAAGTTCAAAACTTCCATTTGGTGGCCGTGGGAAGTCAGGCAATGACAGACCATCTGGGCATTTCGCAGTAGACTACTGCACGGTGCCAGTAGCGTCTCTTGAAGATCCTACACCACTTGATAGAAATAATTTAATGCCGGGAATAACTTTAGATTAAAGGACTAATGAAAAAGTTTTTCGTCGTTATTTCAGTTTTATTTTTCTTTGTTGCCATTGGCGTGGGGTGGATCGCTTATGACAATATTTTATTGCCCGTTGATGACAATGATACGGCCGAAGTTATTTTTGACGTCCCCCCTAAAACTTCTATGCATAAACTGATTGATAATTTATATGAACATCAGTTTATTAAAGACCCAACCATATTTTATTACTTCGTTCGCATCATTCACGCGGGAGATAAGGTTAAGGCTGGGGAATACAAAATTTCCCGGAGTATGACTCCGGAATCAATTTGGCGGGTGATTTCTTCTGGTAAAAGTGTTGAGCGATTGTTTACCGTAAAAGAGGGCCTCAACATCTATGAAATTTCGCAACTCTTTCAGGACCAGGGATATGGAAAAAGCGAGGATTTTTTAACTCTCTGTAGTGATAAAGCCCTTGCACATGAACTAACAAATCTTGAACTCAATTCTCTTGAGGGATTTTTGTTTCCCGATACTTATAAAATCAATAAATATGTTGGTGCCAAAGAACTTATCAAAACGATGGTGAAAAAATCTTTAGCGGTTATAAGTGATATTCGCAAGGTTTCTTCGACAAAGGAATCAATTCTCCGCCATGTCACTATGGCAAGTATTGTTGAAAAGGAAACGGGCGCCCCTGATGAGCGACAACTTATATCAAGTGTTCTGCACAACCGTCTAAAGATCGGAATGCGTTTACAAATGGATCCCACTGTCATTTACGGAATTTGGAAAAGAACGGGAAAATATAAAGACAATATAACTCGGACTGATCTAACAACACCGACTGACTATAACACCTACACAATTAATGGATTACCTCCAGGACCAATTTCTAATCCCGGTCGAGATTCTCTATATGCCGCTCTTCATCCCGCACTTTCAAACTATCTTTATTTTGTGAGTCGCAATGATGGCACCCACACCTTCACCGCTAACTTGAAAGATCACAACAAAGCAGTGGGGAAATTTCAATTAGATCAAAAAGCGCGTAAAGGGAAATCTTGGCGCAATCTCAAAAAGACGTCTACCGCTAAAAAGACTCTAAACAAATAAGACTTATTTGCCGGCCTTTATCGCGATCACGGCGAAACGACGCATACTGTGTGTCCAAGTAAGTATTTTGAGGAAAAATGGTGATATTCTGGCGATCCACTTTAGCATGCAGTAACTGCGCTTTCGCAATAGCAGTGAGATTTACCAGTAGCTTGTCTTTGTTTGTGTGTGGAGAAAACAGATTCTCAGGCAAGACATCTAAATGACCACTAATGCTTTTTATCTTTTCGGCAACATCTAAACCAACCTCAAAGGTGGATTGACGGATATGAGGACCGATAAATGCGTAAACAGGTTCTCCCGATTGTTGCTCTTTGGCAAAAACCAGTTTCAATGATTTGGGTATGATTTCTGCGGCAATCCCACGCCAACCGGCATGAATGGCACAAGCTTTTCCAGTAGATGAGACTAACAATACGGGAATGCAGTCGGCTGTAATTACGGGAATAGCTAACTTAAAATCGGTAGTCCATTGGGCATCAGCATCGCCGATAACAGCTCCCACAACAATTTTGCTCTTCTCGGTGTGAAGAATTTGATCGCCGTGCACCTGTTTAATCCGCGAAACATGAATTCCTGGTAATGTTTTTTAATGAAATCCAAATTTAGGTGGCGAGAGCCAAAGTAAAGATGTGCCTTGAATCCCTTCTTAGGAAAATTTAGTATTCCGTGATGGCCTAAGAATTGGTCGTTAAAATAAAGGCTATCGAAGTTGATTATATTATTCATAGCTCTGCAAATTTCATAAGTTGTCTAATGTCGTCAGGATATTCACTGGTAAAGGTCAAGGATTTCTTGGTTATTGGGTGGCTGAAAGAGATTTGTCGTGCGTGGAGAGCGCAACGAGAAAAACTGGCGAGGTAGTCTTTTAAAGATTTATTTTTAAACCGTTCAAATTTCGGGGAAAATAAATAGATTCTATCGCCAACAATCGGAGTGTTACCTTCAGAAAAATGCACACGGATTTGGTGTGTCCTACCTGTCTCAAGCGTGGCTTCGGCCAAATATAGGCCTTCCAAACCTTGGCGTAAGAAGCGGTAATGAGTAATCGCCAACTTTGCTGTATCTGGAAGAGAAATCTGCAGAGGTAACAAGTCCTGCGGTCGCACAATTTTTTTTGTTTTCGGATCCCGAAATGACGTTCTCTTTTTTCTTTGGTTCGTATGGCGAAGCAAGTAAGTTTTGATCGTTCCTTCACGAGGATCCATCGCTCCGTAAGTGATAGCGTGATAAATACGTTTTACAGTTTTCTCTTTAAATTGTTTATGTAAATCGTCCTGAGCTAAATCGGTTTTCGCAACAATGAGAAGACCACTTGTATCGCGATCAAGTCTATGAACAATACCTGGTCGCTCAGGCGTGTAGCCTTTTGATAATTTGATTTGTTTGCTTTGTAAAATATCTACCAATGTAGCGGTTTTAACTCCCGCACCACCATGGACGGTGAGACCGGGGGGCTTGGCGATCACCAAAATGTCATCATCTTCAAACACAATATTTAAAACAAGATCTGGTGTTGGTACTACTTCAATTTTGGGAGTGGGAAGTTCAAAGTAAATCAAGTCACCGGTTTGAACCATTTGCGCGGGTTTACCGACGTTGCGGTTCACTTTTACTTTGCCGTCTTTAATAAGTTTCACAACGGCGGCACGACTGAGGCTTGAAACAACCGACGATAAATATTTATCAAGGCGTACCCGCTCATTGCCAACATCGACTTGCATTTGTTCTGGTTTACTTTTTCTTTCCAAGAGCTTCTTTATAAAGAGAAATGTAAAACTTGGCAACCTTACGTTCGTCAAGATGAAGGAGGCGACACATTTGTG
>CAYPZY010000100.1:0-9102 GCA_964415155.1 uncultured Bdellovibrionales bacterium | reverse complement strand
GTCGGCGAAACTCATTACAAATTTAGTGGCATTAATCATGCGATCAACCAGAAACAGTATTTAAAAAAATGGTTTACTGAAGCAACTAGACGAATGGAGTCCGATTACGATAATCAGCAAACATTTTTTAGTGCTTCTACCATAAGTTTAAACAATGAGAGTTTAGCAGAATTTAAGATGGAACTGAAAGAGCTAATTCAAAAGTATATGGGAGAACCAAACAGGAAGTGTTTGGTTCAGGCGTGCTTTCAGATTTTTCCTCTGACAACTGTGAAAGACTAGTTACTTTTTTTCCTGTTCGACTGTGGAAAAATGACCCTTATAAAGACGGCAAAGATTTAATCCACCATTACTTTTATCGCCAACAACGACTTCCTTACCAAATTTCTTGGCAAGCGCGTCTACCTTGGCATCAAAATCGTTCGAGAAAACCGGCTCAGCTTTTTCGAGAGCGTTGAACTCATTGCAGAAGGTGTTAGTAACTCTGACCGCTAAGGAATGGTTTAAGGCGTAATCGATCGATCTAACGCCACAAGATTTATCAATGATAACGATCATCATTTCATAGTTGCCAATAATCGTATTTTTTTGCGCCATGATGTAAGAGTCGCCATTGGGGTCCTGAACCGATACTTCGGCCTCTGCTCCAGTTTTAAAATTTCCAAAGCGATATTTATTTAATGAGCTGTCTTGAACGAATTCTTTTTTAAGAAGAGGCGACTCAAGTGTGCCAAACCCCATGTTTTTTAAAAATGCATTAACGGGTTTTTCGCAGATCGCATCGTTAGCAAATGAAAAAGCGGATAGTAAAGTGAGAAAAATGATAGACATATTTTGAACCTTTGTGAGTTGTGAAGCGACTAGCTTTCTATGAATGCTTGGCCAGCTTGTCAAGAGCGGAATTAAAACTCATTCGACTTTAGGTAAACGTTCCTATAGACTGCCTGCATGTTGCATTTGCCGCCTCTTATTGAAGACTTAGCACTTATTCTCGCCGCTGCGGCCTTGGTGACGTTGTTATTTCGCCACTTTAAACAGCCCGTAGTGCTTGGTTATATCCTCGCAGGTTTTATGGTGGGACCAAATTTTCCGTTTTTCCCGTCGGTAAACGATGTAGCGAATATACGAATTTGGGCAGAAATTGGCGTTGTAGTCTTACTTTTTGCCCTGGGTTTAGAGTTTAGCTTCAAGAAGCTAGTTAGAGTGGGTGGCCCGGCATCGATAACCGCCATCGTAGAAGTCGTCGCAATGGTAGTAATTGGTTTCATCACTGGCAAACTTTTTGGCTGGCGTAATACAGATAGTATTTTTTTGGGAGGTATCCTCTCAATCTCATCAACAACGATTATTATTAGAGCATTTGAAGAGGTAGGCGTTAAAGGGCGTGGATTTGTAAACTTGGTCTTTGGTGTGCTTATTGTCGAGGACTTAATTGCCATCCTTCTTTTAGTTATTCTCCCGACGATAGCCATAAGCCAGTCGGTCACCGGTGATAAGATGTTTTGGACCTTAGGAAAGTTGCTTTTTTTCCTAATCCTTTGGTTCGTGGCTGGAATATTTTTGCTTCCCAGTGCTTTAAACAGCGTTCGCAAACTTTTGACTGAAGAGACCCTGTTGGTCGTTTCTTTAGGACTATGCTTTGCCATGGTTTTTCTTTCAACCAATGCCGGATTTTCGCCTGCCCTCGGAGCTTTCATCATGGGGTCGTTGCTTGCTGAAACAGCTCAGGGGAAGCGCATCGAACATACGATCAATTCGGTGAAAAATCTTTTTGCTGCTGTTTTCTTTGTATCAGTAGGAATGCTAATTGATCCAAAGATTCTTTGGGAGTTCGGTCTTCCGATTTTGATCATTACCTTGGTCACAATCGTGGGAAAATTCATCAGCACTACTGTTGGCGTAGTTCTCTCTGGGAGAAGCTTGCGGCACGCCATGCAATCGGGATTAAGTCTTGCGCAAATTGGGGAATTCTCGTTCATCATTGCTGAGCTTGGCCGTACACTCAAGGTAACGAGTGAGTTTCTTTATCCCGTCGCTGTCGGCGTTTCGGCCATCACAACTTTTGCGACACCGTATTTAATTAAATCGGCAGATGGAGCGCACGCACATGTGGAAAAAATCTTACCAAAGCGCTGGCTCTCTCTTTTAAACACCTACACGCGTTCGAGTGGGCAAATGACTCTGGCCCCAGATTGGTGGACTCTTTTTCGCGTTAGTCTGTTGAAGGTTCTAACCAATGCCGTTCTCGTTGCGACAATATTTATTGTGACGAAGAGATTTTTGCTTCCAGAGTTGCAAGTGAGAATTGGCGACGTTCGCCTGGTGAAGGCCATTGCCTTTACAGCGGCGCTGATTTTATCCGGTCCATTTTTTTGGGCGATGGTCATGTCAAAAATTAAAGCTAAGGTGTCAGACACCAAAGAAACCCGCATCGCAGCGCTATTGTTTGAAATTCTCCGCTGGAGTTTTGCCATCGCTTTGTTTATGGTTCTCGCCACTCAGTTTGTTGCGATTACCATTGCTCTCAGTATGGCGGCAGTGGTCGCGATTTTGATTCTATTTTTCTTCTCTCGGCGTCTTGAAAAAATCTATGCACGAATGGAAGGGCAGTTCGTCAAGAATTTATCAGGGCCTGAAGATAATAAGATTCCGCAACTGGCGCCTTGGGATGCGCATTTGGTGTCTTTTGAAATTCATCCCACCTCTGAGTTAGTTGGAAAGACCCTGGAGCAATTGCGTATTCGCGAACGTTTTGGCATTACCGTGGCGCTAATCGAACGGGGAGGAAAGAGAATCCCAGCTCCCGATCGTAGTGAGTTATTGTTTCCATTCGACAAGGCGTTTGTGATTGGCAACGATGAACAAATTTCAAAATTTGCCCCTGTCGTGGAGAGGGCGGGCGAGGCTCGCTACGCCGATCAAGAAGATTTTAATTACTCATTGATTCCTTATCGGGTAAATGAAAACTCTCCATATTGTCATAAAACGATCCGCACATCGGGAATTCGCGAAAAGTCACACGGGTTAATTGTGGGTATTGAACGAGGCGGCGAACGAATTCTCAATCCTGATTCGGGTACTGTGATTCAACCAGATGATCTTTTGTGGGTGGTAGGTGAGCGCAGCGCTCTTTGGTCGCCACGACAGAGTTAACTATTTGAGTGGAAATTCGTGCTTCATCGGCTTGCTGGCTAGCGGCTGTTTTGGAGCCGACTCTACGAGCGTATTCTTTGGCTTCTTTTTTAAAAAGAATACCACGCCTAAAATTAGCATTACGATGCCGCCAACGCGAAGTCTTTCTAAAAAGTTTTGATAATTACCATGATCAATCTGTTCGATACTTAGCTGCAGAATGTTTTGCGCGACATATTTGACGATGATGTCAGCACAGATCATCACCAATCCCACCACTACAAAGACGACCGAGCGAAATTTGTTTGAAAAATAGGGATAAATAATAAATGAAAGTACCAAAAGAATTAAAGGACCAACATCGCGAAGTAAAAAGTTGTTACTGGTATCTAAGTATCCGCGATCAAGATTGACACCTAAATAGATTCCAAACAAACCGGCGGCGAGAATAGAGCGCGTGCGCAACGCAAAAGGTTGTTTCGGTTTCGTCGGCGCCTTAATAATTTCTTCGCTTAATTCCATAAGGTAATGCTACCTGTGAAATGGTTTTCAGTGAATGAAAACCACTTCACAAAAGACCAACGACTAGTACCAGTATTTTACAGCACCATTAAGTGAGGCTGTGTCTGGGCTACCCGTTACCGCTAAGTATTTTGCATTAAGGCCTAAGGTGAGAAAGTAGCGATCTTGTGTTTTTAACGGAATATCAAAACCGATCATCGGTGCCAAACCCAGTTCGGTTCCACCTGACTGAAAAATCGGGCCCGCTGCGAGGGCAACGTAGCTATCTTTGATAAGAATCTTTCGGCCACCAAAATTGTAGGCCACCCGGGCAAGCAGATTCGTTCTTTGTAATTCTTCGTTGTCGATTGAGTGCCGAGACGTGGAAAGTTCTAAACCCAAACTCGTCGGTATGTAAGGTTGATAGCCAATATCTAAACCAAAACTACCGGCATTAGTTACGCTTCCTTCGCCACCAGCTATTCCAGCTAACACGCCAATATGAGGTTTCATTTGCGAACGCGCTGTTACTTCAGCGGCTTTTGGTAAAGTCGATGAAGTCGTTTGCGCCTGAGCTAAAGAAATAGAAATTCCTAAAAACATAAATGCAATTTTAAACATAATAAAACTCCTTTCCTCTGGAGAAATGCAAAGACGATTCCAGCGTGAAATGAAATTGAGGTGGTGCTAAAACGCTGACGAGACATTTTTTCCCGGGGACGTAGCTGTCTGCCTTCATCGTTGTGCCGGTTTAAATTAAATCGATTCGCGAACCATTTTCTAATCTGGCACATTGATTGCCTTACATCTCTTTGCCTACAAAGAAAGGACGTTACCTATGAGCTCAAAACCTTCTCAAAATAATTCCTACACTGAAGTCTTTCGGGAAATCGGTGGAGGCCTAAAGGACGTCGCAAAAGGCGAGTTGGATCTTTTTGTCGCAGAGGTGAGATCAGTCGTTCCAGATTTAAAAAGGCACTTGGTACAAACTGCGGTCTTTGGCTTTTTACTGGCTGTTAGCATTCTACCGTTTTTGGCCTTTTTAATCATCGGCATCGGTGATCTTTTAGATGGCCGTTATTGGCTGAGTTCACTTATTGTCAGTATAGTTTGCGCTGGCGTCGGTGGCTTCTTTGCTTATCGGGCATCTCGTAAAATCAAAGAGCAAGACCTTAACTTTGATCAGAGCCTGCGAAGTCTACACGAAACTAAAATTAAAACACAAAGTAAGATGGAAGATATTAAAGAAACTGTAAAAGGAGATCGATATGGAAAATCTGCGACCTATTAATGGCAACGACAAGATACGCGAAGCTTCCGACGCTATAAAAACCGGTGTCGATCGCTTTGAAAATGCGATGGACCAGTTGGCGAAAAAGTTGGAGTCTTCCGCGCAAAATATTCACAGAATTAAGCAAGCGGCGCAACGCCCAAAAGAATTGGCGATGGAACTTAAGCAAACCTTAAGTTCTGAGGTTGAATCAATGGCTCCCTACTACAGCCAGGCTAAAGACTACTCGCGAAGGATTCTTAGTGAAATTAAATCGTTACCAAAACCTGTCCTTTACGGCGCTTTAGGAATTATAGGAGCTTTGGTGTTGTTTGGCGTTACAAGTGAGCGGCGATCTCGCAAAGAATTAACCTCTGAGCGACAGCTACATTAGGTGGGATTTTTTTCAATTTTCATTAATTAGTGGCCTTACTTGTGACATGGGTGTATTCGAAGCGCCATGAAATACTTATTTTGCTTTTTGATTCTAAGTGGTGCTTCCTTTGCCAATGGTAGTAGTAGCGAATTACATCGCATTTTAAACCAAGCAATTATTGCCAACGATGCAACAGCGATAAAGCAGACTTTTCAGCTTCATGTTGATGTTAACCAAAAGAACGCAAGCGGTCTTTATCCTATTCATTTCGCAGTAGCCGATGGCGTGAAGCCAGATACTTTAAAGTTGTTGTTAGATTACGGTGCAAACGTAGATGTTACCAATAATTGGGGAGAGACTCCCATGCATTTGGCTGTAAAAAACAATCAGATCGAAAAGGTCAAAATGCTTTTGGAAAAAGGCGCTAACTGCAATGTTTTGAATCATGGTGGTCAGTCGCCACTTCATTTAACTATCGCGATGCCGGCGACTGCCTCCGCGATGGCCGAGGTTTTACTCGCGCAAAAAAGATGTGATCCTTCGTTGCGTGATCGTCGCGGGTTCACTCCTTTAGTGTTATCCGTTGTTCGCCGTCAGCCCGATGCCGGCTTAGTGAAACTTCTTCTCGTGAGCGGTGCCGATAAAAACGAACTTGTTTTTGGCAAATTCACGGCCGATGAGTTTGCGATTAGCCAGCTAAATTACTTCCGAAAAATTGGCAGTTCTCCTGAGGTTATCAGTGAGCAGCAGGCTGTTGTGGCTCTTGTCGCAAAATAAAAGAGACATTCTGGGACTTCTCGTAAAATTTCCTTTGTCATAGTGTTGCAGTAGGTTCATTAAGGTGGCATAGCTATTGCCAACCTAGTGAACCACTATCGTGACAAAAATAATTTCATTCATTCTTTTTATTTCCTCAAGAGTATTAGCGGCGGATCTTTGCCCAACGGTAAGTATTGAGGGTGGGAAAGTCGATTTCACAGATAATGAAATGGCATTGCTTTGCGGGGACCGAGATCAGGCGGCTTGGGCGACAATACCCGCGTGGCAAGCTCAACTTCATATTCGCTCCATGCTACAAGCGAGGGGTTATCACCATCCCCAGTTTTTTATCCAAAACGGTAAGTTGCTGGTCAATCTTGGTTCGCAGACAATCGTCAAAGACATTGAATTTAAAAATCAGGTGCCAGATTTAGATGTTAGTCGCAAAAGGCATATTATTGGTGACCCTCTAACGCCAAAGAAAATTGATGAACTTCGCGATTGGTTGACTCAGGAGTTACTAAATCTGGGTTATGCCTGTGCAAATGTGGTGGTGGTGGCGGATCCCTCAACCAGTAAAATGATTGTCACTTTAAACGCTGGGAAGAAGCAACAGATTCAGTCCATTGTGGTGGAGGATATCGAAAAACTTTATGACAATGTTCTCTGGCGCTATTACGCCTTTGCAACCGGTGATCTGTTTCAACAAAGAAAGCTGACGTTAAGTGAACGCCGAACAATTGCTGAGGATATTGTTATGGACACTCACTTCACGGCTGAGTGTGGAGGTGATGGCGTCGCACTTAAACAATCGGTTTTTGCGGGGAAGCCGCGATTGTTTCGAGTGGGTTTAGGCGTGGACAGTGAGCAGGGACCCTCATTGACGGTCTCCTGGCAGCACAGTCGTCTGGGACGGCGGGGAAATTCCATCGACAGTCGCTTGCTTGCATCTCTTAATATTCAGGAACTAAGCTTAAGTGGAAAGTGGTATTACATTAGTCCCATCTCAAAACATTATCTGCGTCCCAATCTTGAGGTTAGGCGGGAAAAAGAAAGTCATTTTGAAACAGTGACTACTCAAATCACTATTTCTCCCAGTAAAAATTGGGATGATAAGGATAGTCGCTGGGAAGTCAATATTGGTCCAAGCTTGCGGATAGATCAAAAAATCGAAGGGCTAGGAATAGATGATGCGCGTAGCTTGATCTTGCGACTACAAATCGACAATCGCACACATGAACACGAATATTTTTTCGGTGATCCACAGAGTGGTAGTCATTGGAATCTTGATTTGCAGACGGCACATCAGGAATTACTTGCTGCTGTCACCGCACAGCGACTTTTGATCAGCGGTCAAACTTTGTGGAACTATCGATTATTTAGTCCGCCGCTTTTGGTTTTTGGTATTCGCTGGAAAATTGGCACAACCATCGTTCCCGATAAGAGTCAAAATCTTCCTCCTACCTTTCGCCACTACCTCGGTGGCGTCGACGACGTGAGGGGTTTTTCGCGCAAACAGCTGCCAGGAGCGCAAGGCGCGCTAACCACGGCTTATGTGGGTAGCGAAGCGAGATTCTTTGACTTGTTGCCCTATAATTTACAGCCCTTCATTTTTGTTGATGCGGCGAAGTTTGGAGAGTCCTCTCTAACTATTGAAAATAATCTGTTTTGGTCACCTGGATTTGGCATGCGTTGGACTTCCCCAATAGGAGCGTTCCGTGCGGAAGTGGCGTATGGCTTTAGTTCGGAAAAAAATATTGAATCACAATGGCAATATCACTTAGCTTATGGCAGGGAATTTTGATGAAAAAGCTTTTGCGAAAAACACTGATTGTAATGCTATCTTTTGTAAGCTTCATTTTAATTGTTGCCATGGTTTTGCTGGCGAAACCCAGTTTAGTTTTAAATACTCGCTTACTTAACTTTTCTTTAAACTATCTTAATAAAAAGCAAATCGCTTCTGTAAAAACGAAAAGTGCTTTTCTTAGCGTTAGCTCTGTCAGTTTCTTGCATAAGAGAATTTTATTAAGTGTCGATCGACTGGAGTTCAAGCGGGGAGATATTTCAGGTGTTGTTCCCAGATTGTATTTAGACGCTGAATTTACTTTAAATCATGCAACTGTATCGCTAGCGCGACTAAATCAAATTTACCTGTTTATTGAAAGTCTTGTGCTGAATGATGCTAGAACAAAAATGCCAAGTGAGTATTTCGGGAATGTTAATTTGTTTAATAAAAAGCTGGTTGCTGATCTTCGGGAACGTAATACACGAATGCGAATCTTAAGCGATGTCAGCATTCGAGATCGAGGATTTTCGGGGCCGGTTTCCTTACAAATACCCGGGAGCGTGTTTCTTAAAGCGAAAACGGACTACACCGTGGTGGATAGCGATAACGGCATGTTTGATCTGTCGCTTTCGGGGAATATTGCGCGCGTACCACTCTTTGCAAAACTACGAGGTGAAAGAAAGAATTGGCAAATTGAGTCCAGAGTTTCAGGTCACTTTGGCAATCGATCTTGGCAAATGGGTTGGCACCAGGATACCTGCGAAATCGGTTTACACATTTTTGATCAAATGAAACTAGGTTGTGCGATCGACTTCCCAATAACTTCTTTAAAAAAATATAAAGATTGGAAAATTTCTAAATTGTTGCCATTGGTGAAGATAAAAGTCCGCGCCCAATTAGATAAAAATGTGGATGATCTCTGGGATGGTAGGGGCACAGTTGATTTTGAATCTCCCGACGGTTCACCTCTAAGTCTCGGCGGCCATGTCGCCGCGACACTTGCAAAATCACCTTTAAATGCTGATATGATTAAAAATCTACGCTCTGACTTTCAACTTAAGTTTGATGTTGTTGATTTTGCTGCCATCACCAAAGTTCTGGCTTTGACTCCAGTTGCGGTGCCCGCTCCACTAAATGTTTTATCTGGAGGCCTATCGTGCGCTGTTAATGGAAAATTCTCGGGGGTTCTCACCCAGATTCCCTTTTCTTGTGAAACTTCTTTAAGCTCGCCTCAACAAAAAGTTTTTATGCGAGCGGCGGGTTTGCTGGAAGGAAGCC
>CAYPZY010000099.1:0-9132 GCA_964415155.1 uncultured Bdellovibrionales bacterium | reverse complement strand
GGCTGAAGTGTCGCCATGAAAACCATACTTATAGACAGTCACGTCAACATTCACAATATCGCCGTCCTTCAGTGGAGCACTGTCAGGAACACCATGACAGATAACATCGTTAACGGAAGTACAGATAGACTTTGGAAAGCCGTGATAATTGAGAGGCGAGGGAACTGCATCATGAGTAAGAATATAGTCATGAACTATCTTGTCGAGCTCATTGGTCGAGATGCCTGGTCTCACAAATTTTTTGGCATAGGCTAAGGTCTCTCCCGCTAAACGACAGGATTTTTCCATTTCTCGAATGTCATTAGCCGTTTTGACTGTCAATGTTCACCTCAAAGGCATATATAGCACATCGACCGACTAAATAAAACATTCTCCAAGGGACCCAAATAAAAAACCCGCCTTGTGAGCGGGTCTTGTTAGTTCTTAAACTCTTAAGCTAGTTCTTAACGTAAGTGTTTAGCAACGATTTTGTTCATTTCGAACATAGAGAAAGTCTTTTTACCGAAAACAGTAGCCATTTTGCTATCGGGATTGATGTTTCTTTTGTTCTTTTTATCTTGAAGATCGTTCTTCTTAATATAGCTCCAAAGCTTTTTAACAACTTGTGTTCTTGGAAGTGGTGAAGCACCAACTAACTCTGCCAAAGCTGCGCTTGGAGTTAGGGGTTTCATGAAAGCAGGATTTGGTTTTCTTTTTGTTGCTTTCTTAGTTTTAGTTGCTTTTTTAGCTTTTTTAGCCTTTTTAGCTGCCATTGAGACTTTCCTCCGTTAATGGTTATTAATAAAGTCCTGAACTTTATTTATACCTATCATATCCAAGTCGAGTCAGAAGTCCAAAAAAAAAATTAGAATTTCACATTTTTTTCCATTTTTCCGAATAGAGGATATGGCAAGTAACAAAAGTTTCGCCTCGATTTTGAGAGAGAAAATGGCAAAAACTGAGTCATTTTCAGAGGAGAAACTTGGCTTTTTCCCTCGAGAAAAGTCATTTGTCTTAAGCGCAGAAAGCCTTCTAATGATTGATCTTCTAGCGAAAAATAGCGATTTTCCCTCTGGAGAATCAGTGCATAGCCCTCGTGACGAATGGTTTTCACTCTACAAAAAGGAATACGCCAAATTTTTGAAGGCGGAACCCGTACCTGAGATCATTGCTAAAACGCCCCCTCCTAAGGTGAAACGGGTCTTCACCGAGAGTGAAAAACAGGCACTTTCAGAGCTAATTCAATTGGGTGCCGACGGTTTGGATGAGTTTTCCAGCAATGATGATATCAAAAAAGCCTTCCGAACATTGGCAAAACGCTATCACCCCGACAGCTTGGTTGGTCAGAGCGACTCTATTATAAGAGAGAAAAGCCGCCAATTCATGCGCATTCATAGCTGCTATAAAGCACTGGTCGGCTAATCTTATTGAATTTTACGGTAACGGATTCGCTTTGGTTGTAGAGTATCGATCCCGAGCTTCTGTTTACGGTCCTCTTCATAATCATGGTAGTTACCGATGAACCAGTTCACTTCGCTATCGCCCTCGAACGCCATAATATGAGTACAAATGCGATCTAAAAACCAACGATCGTGACTGATAATAATAGCGCTGCCACCAAACTCAAGGAGTGCTTCCTCGAGAGCCCGCATGGTATTGACGTCAAGGTCGTTAGTCGGTTCATCAAGTAACAATAGATTGCCGCCTTCGCGTAGCATTTTTGCGAGGTAGAAGCGGTTCTTCTCTCCACCAGAGAGAGTTGAAATCTTTTTCTCTTGCGCCGGCCCGGTGAAATTAAAGCGCGACAAATAAGCACGCGATGACATCTCAACGCCACCCACGAGAATATTTTCTTCGCCTCCTGAAATTTCCTGCCAAATGGACTTATTAGGATCAAGTGAGGCGCGCGTCTGATCTATGTAGGAGATCTTTACTGTCGAACCAATATTTAGAGAGCCGTCATCGGGCTTCTCTTGACCAACAAGCATGCGGAAAAGAGTCGTCTTACCTGCACCGTTCGGACCGATAATTCCAACGATGGCCCCCTTAGGCATTGTGAAACTTAGGTTTTCAAAAAGAATTTTTTCGCCAAATGTTTTACTAATGCCTTTGGCCTCAATGACCACATCACCCAAACGTGGGCCTGGTGGAATATAGATCTGCAGATCTTTTAACTTTTCAGTTGTAGGCTGTTTGAGGAGATTTTCGTAGGCCGACAAACGCGCCTTTGACTTCGCCTGACGAGCTTTAGGATTTTGTCTTACCCACTCTAACTCTTTTTGCAAATGCTTAGCGCGCTTATCTTCACCTTTTGCTTCTTGAGTTAAGCGTTTTTCCTTCTGATCAAGCCACGAAGAATAGTTTCCTTTCCAAGGAATTCCCTCTCCCCGATCAAGTTCCAAAATCCAACCAGCGACGTTGTCCAGGAAGTAACGATCGTGCGTAACCGCTATCACTGTTCCCGGAAAGTCATGAAGGTAATTTTCCAGCCAAGCCACTGATTCAGCATCAAGATGGTTCGTCGGCTCATCAAGTAACAGAATGTCGGGGTTGGAAATTAAAAGTTTACAAAGAGCCACTCGCCGTTTTTCTCCACCCGAGAGCATTTTAATTGCCGATTCGCCAGAGGGACAGCGAAGCGCATCCATCGCTAACTCAATTTTTTGATCGACTTCCCAACCATTTGCAGCTTCGATCTTTTCTTGTAGGTTGCCCTGTTTCTCAATGAGCTTTTCCATTTCTTCGGGGGTGATATCAGTACCAAGTTTTTCAGAGATTTGATTGAATTCGGTAAGCCACTTTTGCAAGTCCCCTAAACCGTCCATGATGTTGTCTTTTACATTTTTGCTTTCATCAAGCTTAGGATCTTGCTCCAGATAGCCGACTTTAAAGCTTCTAGCGGGAAAAGCTTCCCCCAAAAAATCTTTATCAATTCCTGCCATAATTTTCAGAAGCGAAGATTTACCTGCGCCATTAAGTCCCAACACACCAATTTTCGCACCGTAGAAGTAGGATAAGTAAATATTTTTGAGGACGTACTGATTAGGAGGATAAAGTTTGCTTACCCCTTTCATCGTGTAAATAATTTCTTCTGCCATGTTCTCTCCGGTGGTAGTGGTCGTTCTTACGCCTGATGTGAATTTTGTGAGCTAAATATTAGCAATAATGGCAATAATAAGTCTTGTCAATGACCGCAAAAACACTAAGAATGTTTGCCAATATGTCTGGAACGGGAAAATCAAGGAAAGATTCTTCCCAGTTGGTAAGTGCTATCGATAATTTGAAGCAAGCCTTTACTGACTGGGAGCAAGCTGTTGTTGTTGGGTCAGTTGAAGGTGATGGCGAAGTGGTTCGTGTCGCCCCTAAAGATCTCGAATATACAAAATCATTGTTTGAATCGTTAAAATGTCAGCTCGAGGAGTTATCAAACCCCGGCCACAGGTCGGGAGAGTAGTTTCTCTTTGACAGCGGGCGTGGCTTTTTGAGCGCCACGGTTTTATGGTTGGCAGTATAAATATTTTTTATTTATTTTTGTGCTGAGGCTGCGAGTAGCATTCGCAGCGGCCTCTGGCAGGGTGGAAGTAACCCTTACCTTGGGCGCCCAAGGTGGTTTCACAAAAGCCAACCAATGGGTTTGGAACAAAAACTAGATTTTCTCGCAGACTATATTTAAATCGTTGGCGAAATCTTTGGAAAACTGAAAAGTATGTGACTTGCCTGTATAGGCAAAACGATAGGTAATCTTTAAAACATCACCTTTTCGCAAATCTATTTTCACGCTGCTCGTCGGCTTAATCCAATTAGGGAATTGCGCCTTTCCACCTTCAAAATATTGGTACAAAAAATAGTCGGCAAAACCACCGTCTGAACTAAAAACCAACTTCGACAACTCAAAAGAAATCGTTTTAGCGGAAAAGTTCTGCACGACCAATTCTAAACCGCTGCCGTTACAATGAGATGCCACAGACAAATTCGTCGGCAAGTTCTTGGAATAATCGGGACGAATTTGATGAGTCATGCACGAAAACGCCGAAAGGATGGGAATTGCGAGGACTACCACAATAAATCGCAATCAAGCCTCCACTGATAAACTTTGCCGTTTTCACCCGTGAGTACACTAAATTCCAATTGAATACTAGAGGCACCCGCGATGGGACTATCCTGCCAAAATGGTTTTCCCCAGCCGAAATAGGCGTCCATCTCTACGAGATCCTGCGGAAATAAGTCCACCGAGTCTTTCTCTGTACACTGAAATTGATTGTTGTGAGTGACTTTTACGGTCGGCGCACTATAAGAAAGGCGTTTTCCTAGATTTGTTGTGGCATCGATCCTACCACGTTTGATGACAAATTTTTCTGAGCCATGATTTTGAATGACGATCGGAACAGTGATTCCATCAACGATCTTTGTATAAGGAGATTTTAAACACGTACTCCAAATACTAACTCCCTTGGGCACATTAGTCTGCTGCGGTCCCCTTGACTTAATATCTATAGGATAATTGGCGCCATGGGAGACGGTACAGAATAAAACCAGAACCGAGGCGAAAAGCCTACTCTTCTTCATACACCATCAACTCAGCACCCAACGGCAATTCCAAAATCTCACTTGCATTCAAAAAAAACGGGCCTTCATTGCGTTCAAGACGTTCTTGAAAAGAAACTAGACTCTTCTCTACCCGTGGCTCTATGGTAAATCCCGCAGGTTTGAGCCCTTGAGCATAAGAAAGATCTTCACCTTGGTTTTTGAAAAAGTAAGGCCAATAGGTGGGATCAATAATCGCCCGATAAGTTAAAGTGTGCGCGTAAGAGTGAACGGGTGTAAATGCCGTTAGCACTTCAAAGCGACCGTAGTGGCAATGCAACTTCAAAGAGGGACTTGTCCATTGAGTCATCCCAGATTGCACTTTCACGTTGGCATACCAGAGGCCAAATGCTTTTGTTAAAAAGCCAAGACCATACATTTGATCGGCTTTGGGAATAAGCGAATTTACAGAACAAAGATTGTGAGCGATCCACTCCCCAACATGCATTGACGGAATGATGATAAAGAGTGAAACAGGCAACCACTCGTTATTCGAGACAGGTTTTATGATATCCAAAATACTTTTTGGCATTGCGGATCTACGCATGGCAAATCCAGCGACGAATCCTGGCATAACGGCACAGTCGTAAAACACCCAACGCGCCATTGGCATACCACTGGCAGCAAAGCAATTGGACTCCAGATTTAAAATCTCGTTAGCAAAATGCACTTCCGACATTTTAAGCGGATCTACAAAAAGGGGATCACGCGTAAACCAATCTACTTTATGACGAGAACCAGGCTGCTTAACCTGATTTTCCCGGCGAACATAAACATAAGGACGAATGTCATCGCTGTAAAACCACGGTAACTTATTGCGATCAAGCATTGATCACTTCCAAATAAGACATCAACCACCACTTCCAACTGACGAAGTAGGTGCTGTCATTTTTTCTGGGCGAACTAGTTCATCAAATTTTTTCTCATCAAGAAGACCAAGTTCTTTGGCCGCTCCTTTGAGAGTCATGTTTTTTTCGTAAGCGTATTTTGCGATTTTCGCTGCGTTATCATAGCCAATGTGCGGGTTGAGCGCAGTCACGAGCATCAGTGATTCATTGAGATGTTTCTGAATTCTTTCTTTATTGGCTTTAAGACCCGCAATACAATGCTCTCGAAAACTATCACAAGCGTCAGACATTAAACGAATGGAATTTAAGACGTTAAAAATAATCATGGGCTTGTAGACATTAAGTTCAAAGTTTCCAGAGAGACCGCCGACAGTAACGGCAGCATCATTACCAACAATCTGACAACACACCATCGTAAGAGCTTCACATTGAGTGGGATTGACTTTACCTGGCATGATCGAACTTCCCGGCTCATTGGCTGGCAGAATCAATTCACCAATACCACTACGGGGACCACTGCCAAGCCAACGGATGTCGTTCGCAATTTTCATCAAGCTACAAGCAATAGTTTTCATAGTTCCACTTAATTGCACCAAAGCATCATGAGCAGCGAGACCTTCAAATTTATTTTTTCCACTCACAAACGGAAGCCCTGTTTCTCGGGCGATTTCAGCAGAAACTTTTTCAGCAAATTGAGGATGAGTGTTAAGACCGGTTCCGACCGCAGTTCCACCAATGGCAAGTTCGTACACTAAAGGCAGACACGATTTCACACGCTCGATACCATGATCAAGCTGAGTCACGTAACCAGAAAATTCTTGGCCAAGTGTCAATGGCGTCGCATCCATCAAGTGGGTACGACCAATTTTTACGATATCTTTAAATTCGCGCGCGCGAGCGGAAAACTCATCGCGGAGTTCCGTCAAAGCTGGCAGCAAACGCTGAACCACTCGCTCAGCAGCTGCGATGTGCATGGCTGTTGGAAAGGTATCGTTGGATGATTGCGCCTTGTTGACATCATCATTGGGATGAACATCTTTGCCACCAAGCTTGCCACCTTTTAGCTGAATCGCACGATTCGCAATGACTTCATTGCTGTTCATGTTGGTTTGCGTACCGCTCCCAGTTTGCCAAACCACCAACGGAAAATACTGATCAAGATCACCGCGAATGACTTCATCAGCCGCTTGTAAAATGTACTTAGCTTTCTCTTCAGGTAATAAATTCAAAGCCTGATTGGCTTTGGCAGCCGCCTTTTTTAAAATCCCCAACGCTCTAATCATTTCACGGGGAAAGCGGTCGCCGCCAATTTTAAAGTTTTCAATTGATCTCTGGGTTTGCGCACCCCAAATTTTGTCAGCGGCGACTTTTATCTCGCCCATGCTATCTTTTTCTAAGCGAAAATCCATGGATACCTCGAGCTCACAGTATGAAAGATTTTTTTGACTTTGATCAATAGTAATTGCATATGATTGTAGGCGTCAACACCAGTGTCCTTAGGAGTGAAAGTGGCTAATTTTTGGCTGATGAAATCAGAACCCTCAGTTTATTCCATCGATGATCTTGCTCGTGATAAAAAAACGCTCTGGGAATGCGTCAGAAACTATCGTGCCCGCAATTACATGATGAAAGAAATGAAAGTGGGCGATGAATTTATTTTTTATCACTCCAATGCCGAGCCACCCTGTGCCGCCGGAATAGGCACGATCAGCAGTGAAGCGCAGCCCGATCCAACCGCACTCAATAAGAAAAGCGAGTACTATGAACCCAAAGCAACCAAGGAAAATCCCATTTGGTTTTGTGTCGAAGTAAAGTTCAAAGAGAAATTTGCACGCCCGATACCTTTAAGTGAAATTCGCGAAAATAAAAAATTAGCCAAAATGCCTTTGTTGAAAAAGGGCAACCGACTTTCTATTCAACCTGTCGGTAAAGAAGAATTTGCACTGATAAAGAAATTGGGTTCCAACGCATGAAAGTTTTTTTTGCGCCGATGGAAGGCGTCACCGATTATTTGCTTCGCCAGATGTTTTCAGCCGTTGGCGGTTACGATCAGTGTACGACCGAATATTTGCGCGTGACCAATCACGTTCATAGCAATGAAAAATTTTACGAATACTACCCTGAACTCAAACACGGTGGAAAGACCCTCTCTGGCACTCCCGTTTTTTTACAACTCTTAGGTGGTGATCCAGTCATGATGGCAGCCAACGCTTCTCGCGCCGTCGAACTTGGCGCCATCGGCATTGATATTAATTTTGGTTGTCCAGCTCGTACGGTTAATAATCACGATGGTGGTGCGGCGATTTTAAAAAATCCAAATCGAGTTTATGACATTACTTCTGCGATTCGCAAAGCAGTTCCCGCACACGTTCCCGTGACTGCGAAAATTCGTCTGGGCTTTGCCGTTCCCGATCACGCGGTAGAAATTGCGCAAGCGGCAGAGGCGGCCGAATGCAATTGGCTGACTGTGCACGCGAGAACTCGTAATGATGCTTACAATCCGCCTGCCCGCTGGGAGTGGATAGGCCGTATTCGAGAAAATGTTCGTCTGCCTCTGGTGGCCAACGGCGATATCTGGTCTCTCAAGGATTATGTTGCATGCGTTTCGCAAACAGGAGTTCGCAGTGTGATGCTCGGGCGCGGTGCCTTTGTTCAACCCGATTTGGCGAAACAAATAAAATCAGGTGAGGACGAAACATGGTCGTGGGATCGCATGTATGATTTTTTGTTGCGCTTTGTGCGCACCGGTTTTGAAATCCATGGCGAACGCTATGTTTTAAATCGCACGAAACAGTGGTTAAGATTTTTAGGAAGAAACTATCCCGAAGCCGTCGTGCTCTTTCAGGATGTGAAGCGAGTGGCGACAGCTAGTGAGTTGATTGGGAAATTAAACGCCACCACTTCGTCTGGGAAGTGGCAGCTTCTAGCTCCTAACTAAGTCTGCTCTCCTAAAATTTTAATTTCGGCGCGCGGTTAGCATCGGCATTACAGTAATCCAAGACCAATTAATTCCTAAGCCGGCATTAAATAATTTGGCGGTTTTTACACTGATTCCAACACCGTTTGGATTCACACCGTTGGCCCGACCTGCACCAAATGCTGCAGCTATCGATCCACCTGTTTTCCCAGAATACTCGCCAATAATGTCTCGAAATTTCACTTCCTTTTGGTAAGGTAAAACGAAATCAAGACCTGTTATTGTTTGGAAACCAAATTGAAATACTTCAACAGCTTGCACACTAACATTGATTTTGGTTTGAACGAGATCGTTGCGACCTTTAAACTTTATGGTGACAGTACAATCAATACTAGCACGAGAGTAAATCCCGATATCAATACCAGTTGGCATGTTTTCAAAGCAACGGTATTCTTCGATACCTTGAACGATGTCGTCCAACTGAAATTCGCGACCAAGAATTCCTTTCGTTTGTTCTTCTCCAGGGCGAACATGGGTCACTGATGTCTCTTCACTTGCAGTTGTATCCGAAGAAGCCGATTCACCTGAGCTACCAGATGAGCCTGAACCTCCGAAAGCGTTGTAAACTTCGCCGTGCCTACCGCGAATTCCTAAAATCATTCCACCTTCTGTTGGAATCCATTCATAGCGAGGCCCCGAACTCCGATTGTCGCTGCGGCGATGGTCGCCAGCGTAGCACGTGCCCATAAATAATGATAATGAGAGAAAAGTTGTTAAAAATGTTTTCATATTTACTCCTGGTTA
>CAYPZY010000098.1:0-9136 GCA_964415155.1 uncultured Bdellovibrionales bacterium | reverse complement strand
TTATGGTGTTTGATTTTATCTTGGTTTGGACAAAAAATTCTCGGTGACAGTCCAGAGCTCCTCCAAAGTCCAGAGACAATGGTTCATGTGATCAAAGCTAAATTAATTTGGTTTGTCACTGCGATCGTCTTGCTTCTCATTTTGTATATTTTTGTTTTACGCTTAAAGCGAAACTCCACCAAGGTGTCTTAACATCAAACTTTGTTTAGACTGTTCTGCCATATCCACCTCTGTTAAGAAATGGCAAACATTGAGTTTTTTTCAAAATTTAGCCGAAGGTCGATAAAGATTATCATCTCGAAATACGATAATTTATAGGCGGAAGCTAAGATATGAACATTAAAACCAAATTCAGCAAGCAGACACTCAGCTCCAGTGGCTTAGAAGACGGCGATTATATATTTATAAATCCTCGTCATGTATGGCGTACGCTCCATTCCTATCGTCGATTTTTGCTGATCTGTATGTGCGCCTGCATGTCGATCTCCCAAATTTTTTCGTTCATTTACAACACTCCAAAATACATTTCCGAAGTTCGCCTTAAGGTCGAACAGCAAAAAAGTTTTTCAATCTCACCGATCTTCGATACCTTCAATGCTAAAGATCAAAACGCTCTTCGCATGACTAACATTTTGGATCTTTTTCAGTCGTCGGAATTTAAAAACAGAGTCCTTGAGGGTTTTTTACACGCACACCTTCCGCTAAATGCCCTCATCGAAGACAGCCAAGAAAAGCGAATCATCGCAAAAATAAAAAGTTTTCAGAAGAGTAAGATGACGAAGGCGGATATTTACAATACTTCTGAGTGGCAGGAACTGACAAAAGGCCTTGACGGTCTCATTCTTCTTCAAACCAATTCCGACAATAATTCGATTTTACTGCGTGCCACAACGACTAACCCTTACCTCTCAGCAAAGCTGGTAAATCTCACTTCCGAAGTTTTAATGGATTATAACCTGGTAAAACTGAGAGAAAAGGTGAATGGGTTGAAAGATTTTGTGTCGCAACAAACCACCGAAAAAATGGATGCGCTTTTTAAGTTGGAAGACAAACTGGTTGAGTTGCAGAAAGTATATCGCGCAGGCAATCAAGAGGAGTTTACCAAAAGCAAATATCTATTGTATAATAAAAATCTCGAGGCTCTCGATGAAACCGAACGCAAATTAAAAATCATTGATCAGATGATTGAAGCAACCAGCGACGAAATTGCTAAGGTAAATTCTGTTTTTACGGACAACACGGGAGCTTCTACTTCAGACTTATATGTTTCTCAACTTCAGCATCGCATTAACATTTTACAATATCAAAAAGCTCTTGCAAATTCTGTTACCGATTCGCACAGCAAGGAACATATGCAAACCGTCGACCAGGAACTGCACGAGTTGGTCAATGAATATAAAAAGACAGTCAGCAATCGCCAAGACAATCTAAGTGGTTTAGCAATAACATCATCGAACGACTATTATCGAACGCTTGAGAAAAGTTTAATCGATTTGAAGAAACAAAAAAGTCAGTTAGCTTTAGAAGCGCAGGGACTAAAGCAAGCACTCTTAGCTAAAGGAGAATCTTTAGAAGAGCTCCCCGATATCGTCAAAAAATTTGAACACATCAAACGCCAACTTCAAGCAAGCTCAGATCTTTTCGTTAACTTGCAAAAAAAGCAGCAAGAGGTCGAGATAATGGAAGCTGGGATTACCAATGACATCACTTTATTATCCAAGGGCCAAGTTCCCAAAAAACCAATTGGAATAACAGTCTTCTTACAGTTTATCTTTTCAGGTATTATTGGTCTGTTGGCAGGAGTACTTTTAATCATCGTAAAAAATACTTTTATCCAAACCATCCGTAGCTTTCGCGAAATGCAGGCAGAAGGCATCGTGGTTATCGGTGAGATGCCAATCGTCCCTCACTTGGGTCGCCCCTCGTTTACCATTCTCGAAAAAAATCTCGATATTTTGGCAAAACGGTTTGAAAAAATAAGTCCCCAATTTGAAAAGTATGTGCCCGGTCTTAATAAAATTAAAAGAAACTTTGGCTTAATTGAAAGTAAGCCTACTAACGAGCTCGTCGTTATTCACAATCCTAACTCTTCGGAAGCTGACATTTTCCGGTTCATGCGTTTGCGGATGAATGCTTTTGTTAACACCAATGTTCGTAAAGATTATAAAGCCACCGTCTGTTTGGTAACCAGTCCCACAGAAGCTAACGGAAAAACTTTCATCTCGACGAACCTGTCGGCTTCATTTGCAAAAGGTGACATAAAAACACTTCTTATCGATCTGGATTTGCGTAACTCTTCTGTTCATAGACTTTTCCCAGACCGTAGAGCGCAAAACTGGGTGGAAAAGATGTTCGAAGGGGAAAACCCCGAAAAGTACATCTTAAACGTGAATAAAAATTATGACATCTTACTCTGTCCTCGCGGAATAAAGAACCCGACTGAGGTTCTAGAATCCCATGAACTTCGAGAATTTATTCAGAAGCAAAGGGAAAAATATCATTACATCTTCTTAGACTCTCCCCCCGTCTTGGCGGTCTGTGACCCTTCACTGCTTGCACCGGTTTCTGACGTCGTTTTAATGATATCCGGTTGTGAAGTCACCTTTAGAGAGGACCTACAACTTGCGATTGAAGGCTTAAACGCTGGAAAGCAACTTCCTATATTAGGAATTCTAAACTTGGTGAACCAACACCGTGATAAGTACAGCTACTACTACCGTGGCGACGATTCCGACGACATCGCAGCCGCCTAAGTTTTGACAACTTAAGAATTTCTGATAGATTTGCTTCATGGCAGCTCAAGAATATTGGGATAAAATTTATTCAGAATCAGTTTTTAAAGGTGGCAAATCCCCTTTACCTTTCCTAGTCGATATGTTTCCCCGCCTGCAAAAGGGCAAACTTCTAGATATTGCCATGGGTGAGGGAGCTAATGCGGTTTTTCTCGCGCAAAAAGGAATGAGTGTAAAAGGGTTTGATATTTCATCTGTTGCGATAGAGAGAGCCAATCAGCTAGCCAAGGAGACAGGGGTCGCTTCTGATTTTAAAACTGCAGATCTTGACCTCTTTCTTTTAGGTCTTATGGAATATGATAGTATTATAATGACTAACTTTAAGCCCCTAGCCACCCGCTATTACTCGGAGTTAATTCGTGCCCTGAAACAGGGTGGCACGCTTCTCGTTCAATCTTACATGATCAACGAGATGAAAGAAGCCTATTCGCAAGACGAGGGTTATAAAAATTATTTTTATAGTCCAAACGAACTTCTACAAAATTTAAAAGGTTTACGCATTCTCTTTTATCATGAGGGTGACGTTAACGGTAAGACAGTGGTTCAATGTTTGGCGCAGAAGCCGCTTGATAAAGATGCAGCAAAATATAATCTCTTTTCGATGTCAACCACACCCGAAAAACCAAAATCGCCCCACCTGGATCTTGCAGAGTCTATCTTCAAGAAAAAATAGTGACCTTTAACTCGATGCCGACGAGTAGTAAGCCAGTGAGAATTTCCAAAACTTTATAGAAAGAACAACGAATACCATCGCCGCCAAAAATATACAACCGACCCAAAATAAAGAATTCATGCCCAACAATATTTTTGTTGGAACACTTGCCACGAAAGCGTAAGGTAAAACGGTTAGAATCATATAGCGTATCCAACGAGGAAAGATAACATCAGGGCGCGTGGCAAAACGATAGAATTGATAAAACAAATAATTGAGATTCTCCGCTCGTCCCAGAAAAATATTTAAGGCGGCAAAAAGAAAGCGCACGCTATAGTAAATTAAGACGGCACAAGGAATAACGAGGACAAATAGTAAGACATTTATTACGCCGAGAGCTTGAGGCAGTCGCAAGAGAGCCCAGGCTAACCAGCTGACGGCCAAGGTGAGATTTCCGACGTAGGCAGTTCCTACCTTCTGACAGCTCAGGATAAACTGCGAACTTACAGGTTTTGCCAACAAAAGATCGATATCCCCCTTACGCACTTTTTCCGTGAACTTTTCCAGATTCTCAGAGAACAAGATCATGATGACAGCATCGATGGTAAATAATACGCCTAAAAACACTCTGACTTGTTCTAAATGCCAGTCTCCCAATCTCTGACTGTGTCTAAACAAAATTTCGAACATGAGAATCTGTGCCAGGTACCAGGAGATATCCGTAAATATTCGCAACGCAAAGTTAAACCGATATTCCAAATCACTGGCCAGGCTGGCTCTAAAAAAAGCCCAATACAAATAGAGATATCGTTTCATCTTCAAGCCCCTGTCCCTGAATATTTTTTGAGACCAGATTTCCACAACACTGCTGCCACGGTTCCTAATACTATTAAACCTAAGGTGATATTAAAAAATCCAGTCATAAAGAGATCATCTCCGATTCTCCCTGTTAGATAGGCAACTGGCAAATAAGCAGCAGCGACGAACGGCAACTTCAGAAGAAACTCCTTTAATGGCGAAGGAATCATGTCCACTGGCAAAATCTCGCCAGTTAGAAGCATTATAAATAGGTTTTTAGCGGCAACCAATGAATAGACCCGATTAAAAAAGAAAGCGAAACAAGCGACGCAAAAACTCACGGTGTGCAAAAAGACCAAATAATAAACGATCATCAAGAGCACCAAAGGAAGCCTTTTTAATTCGAGTGGTAAGTGAAAATAAAGCCCAACGCTAATTGGAACGAAAATAGAAATTAAAGTGGTTAAGAGTTTATAAGCTAGTAGCTGGCTCAAATAGTATTCAAAAAAGCTAATTGGTCGCACTAAAAGACTGTTGATGGCGCCGGTGTCGACATCGTCCACCATGCGAAATTCATACATCCAACTGACGGTAATTCGCGAAATAAAGGCAGACCATAAAGCGTAAGCTAAATAATATTCACGCGTAAAACCGGCAATTTCGTTTTGCCCCGATGAAAAAAATATTGCCGACCATAACAAGATTTCAATGGCTGCGGAGGTCATTGGTTGCAACAAGACATCAACAATAAAATTGATCCGATATTCCAAATTGCTAAGTATGGCGAATCTCGCCAGAGCGATATTCCTTCTGCATAAATTCGCGAATGATGTCCTCAAAATTTACCTCTTGAATTTTCAATTCCACTAGATTTCCTTTTTGGGCAATTTGCGAAATCGCCCGCGGAATTTCTCCAGATTTTAACTTTAGACTAAAAGCCTGTTGACCGATACCGACACTATTACTCTCATCAATCATAACAGTGCTGGTCAGTGGCTCAGAAAGTTGAATGGTTAGAGTTTGTATTTGTTCCGTACTCTCCATGAAATGCTTAATCGTGCCGTCGTAGACAATTTGGCCAGAACTTATGAGCATAAGCCTAGTTGCTAACTTGGCAATATCATCCATATAGTGACTCGTTAAAATAATTGTCGGTTTACGGCGACGAACATATTCAGTTAGAAAGTCGCGAATTACCGTCTGTGAAACAACATCAAGGCCAATGGTCGGTTCATCTAAAAATAAGACATCTGGATCGTGGATAAGACTGCCAATAATTTCCATTTTCATCCGCTCACCCAAACTTAACCGTCGTAACTGAGTATTTAATAAATGCTCACAGTTCAAAGAGGAAGCGAGCTCTCGAACTCTCCGAAAAGCTGGCGCGGTTTCTAAACTATAAATTCTAGTTAATAGGTCGTAGCTTTCCATCGCCGGCAAATCCCACCACAACTGATTCTTCTGACCTAACAAAATACTTATACGCCGGAGAAGTTCGTTTGATCGCTGCCAAGGAACATGGCCCAACACGGATGCACTGCCTGAACTCGGATGAATCAATCCAGCAAGTATTTTCAGCAACGTTGTTTTGCCTGCCCCGTTAGCACCCACCAGACCAACGACTTCACCGGGATAAATACAAATATCTGTGGGCGTCAATGCCAATTTGTATTTATATTTTCGACTCCAGATTCCTTTTATGGAATTCCACATCCCTTGCGGTTTCTCATAAGTTTGATAGTGGCGCGCTAAACGATCCGTTTTAATAATTGGAGTTTGAAGGTTTGTTTCCATACTAAGCTTATTATTATCGACGCAAATTTTCGCTCGCGTCCAACGAAATCTTTTTGTCGCCATAATTATTTTATATTGCTTCTATCAAAAAAACTTTTACAAAAATCATTTCGCCCTAGTGAGATTAGTCTAAAAAAATATTTGAGCAAATTCTGTTTAGCCAGCGAAATGTTATGCACGCAAATTTTTTTCACGGATAATCTGCCTCGCAGGTCCCATCAAATGCCCCAACAAAGTTTCATATCGGTTATTGGCAATACATCATCGCTGGCACTTGAATTGCTAAATTACATAAGCAAGTACAACAAGCTAAATTAAGAACGAAAAATTATATTACAAATAGGGAGACATGTATGTCGTTGGCAGCAAGAAAGATGGACAGCAAAAGATTTGTTGTTACACCCGAAAAAATCAAACGCGTATTACTTATTGAGGATGATAAATCACTTGCTGAAATCTTAAAAATCATAATTAGTGACTCCTTCCCGCAGGCCAAGGTTGATTGGGCTGTCAACGCTGAAGAAACCTTCAAGTATTTGAATCACACTGACAGCACTAGTGGGAATGGCACCCATCCTTATGATCTTGTCTTTACCGATATCTTTCTAGAAGGTCCTGCAACGGGCTTTGATATTTGGCGACTTTGCCGCCAGCTATATCCCGACATTCCAATACTCGTAACCTCATCTTTGTCGCAGGACGAACTGCAACTTCTCCTTCGCGAAGACAATGAGTTTCCTCTCTATTTACAAAAGCCGTTTTCCTTAGACCAATGTAAGGAAGTTTTAATGCGGGCTGTGGAGTAGTTATGAAGGCATTATTTTATATCGTTCTCGCAGATTTCGTATGGGGAGCCGAACTAGGTAACTCGATGACGACAGGAAATGTACTGGTCTATGCGGCTATCGCTCTCTTAATTCTGTTTGTAGAAATTATAGTGTTAACGCTCTTGTATCTTAAAAAAAGTAAGAAGGATCAACTAACTTCGAGTCAACTATGTCTCGAATGATTTACACCGGAGGTGCAACCATGAAAAATGTTAAAGGAATAAATGTTCTTTCCAAAAGTGAGGCGAGTCTAATCACGGAGCTTTGCCATAAACTTTTTAGCCTAAAATCGTTGGAAGGAGAATCATGGTTGAATACACCGTACGGTGGCCACAATCAGTTTGAAGACGAACTTTTTATGGTTAAATCCTATTATTGGAATCTTATCCGTGAACTCAACTACGGAGATAAAGAGGAAGCACTTCAGAAACTCAGCAACCAACTAAACGACAAAGCACTAAAAGGACTTAGCGCTAGCTAAGCAAAGGAGGACTTATGAAAAGCACACAAACCCCATTTTATAACTCACACGATCTTTGCCTATATCAAGACGGCTGCGAATATCACGGCGACACACTCAATGAGGTGTTATCCTCTTTGAGTCAACTTACACAGATGTGTCCCAGCAACTCATTCTTACGAAGTATTATTAAATTGAATGGAAATTTACATAGTATCAAAATTTCCATTAAGTCACCTTTTCACCGCTTTACGAGTCAACGTGAAGGCCAGTCATTGACACAAATTGTGGAGCAAGCTATCTCTGACATCCAAGAGCAGCTATCGCATTGGCGACGTGTTCGATTCGATGAGGTTCCCGAGCTGGATGCGGAATCAACAGGAAACGTGAGCAACATCAGGAGTATTAACAATGACCAACAAATCCTTACACACCAAAGTCAACAATATGCTGTCTGATCTCCTTCCCGACTACCTGTCGCGAAGGAAAGCTGATGTTGAGCGTTTACAGTTGGCCCATCAAGAAAAGGATTATCAGACGATTAAGAAGGTCTGCCATACTATTCGTGGTAGTGCCATCACCTTTGGTTTTCCCGGCCTGTATTTTATTTGTAGTCAAATGGAAGAGGCTGCTAACCAGCAAAACGAAGACGAGCTAAAGGACTCACTCAGCTTAATAGCTGATGAGTCCAATTGGAAAAACCTTAAACTTCACTAAATTTCAATTTGCGGTAAAGGGTTTTGCGGTCAATTCCCAAAATCTTTGCCGCTTTTTCCTTGTGTCCTGATGTTTTCAACAGAACATACTCGACATACTGTCGCTCTAGTTGATCAATGGTTGGCAATTCTTTAAAGTTTTTGTAAAAATTATTTTCCTCTTCATCAGTTGGGTTCAACTGAATATCAGTTTCACCTATCAAATGATCTTGGCAAAGGATAACAGCTCGCTCAATGGTGTTCTCAAGTTCACGAACGTTTCCTCGCCAGGGATAATTTAAAAGTTTTTCACGAGCTTCATTAGTGAAGCCGTGAATAAACGTTTTTTCACTGTTAGAATACTTGGTGTATTTCACAAGGAAGAACTCACTAAGCACGGGAATATCTTCCGCGCGTTCTCTTAAAGGTGGAATGCTTATGGGGACTACACATAATCTGTAATACAAGTCTTCTCGGAATCTGCCTTCTCGAACTTCATGCAAAAGATCACGATTTGTGGCCGCAATAATGCGAATATCGAGATCTTTCTGCTCGGTTGTACCTAAAGGTTTCACCTTACGTTCTTGAATGACACGCAAGAGCTTAACTTGCAGAGACAATGGCATTTCCCCAATCTCGTCCAAGAATATCGTTCCTTTATTGGCTTCCTCGAATAAACCGCGACGATTTTGCTGAGCTCCCGTAAACGCGCCCTTTTCATAACCAAAAAGTTCAGCTTCCAAAAGTTCTGAAGGTATCGCCGAACAGTTGATTGCCACAAACGGAAACTTAGAACGATTGCTTTTTGAGTGCAGAGTTTTAGCCACGAGTTCTTTACCCGTACCACTTTCCCCGGCGATAAGGACGTTTGCGGAAGTGCCAGCAACCTTGTCTAAGAAGGCAAAAAGCTCCTGCATTTTTCGACTTTTACCTATGAGAGAGCCAAAACGCGGTAGTTCCTGCCTTTCATTTTGCAATTCAGCGTATTTTTTTTCTAGATCGTAATGTTTAATGGCTCGCGAAGAAATAACTCCAAGCTCAATGAAATTTAAAGGTTTAGTAATGTAATCAAATGCCCCTTTTGTCATAGCCTTGATGGCGGTTTCGGTAAATCTTTG